>JAGAJV010000192.1 GCA_017625915.1 Clostridia bacterium | reverse complement strand
TTTTAGTTGCATTAATTGGGTAAACTAAAAATTTAATGCCTAAAAATACTGCAAGCAAAATACTGTATGAGCCAAGCAATTTATCAGGCAAATAGCTGCCTGCAAAGCTACCGATAAATGTAAATACTATTACCGATATAAAAAGCGGGAATGCCTTTCTTATGCTTGTGTTTTTGTTGCTTCTGTATGTAACAGCACTGACGCCGCTTGCTAAAACATCGCTTGCAAGTGCAATTCCCACAGCGGTATATGGGTCCATATCTAAAAGTCCTATTAAAACAGGGGTAATTACTGCCGACGCGCTCATTCCCGCAAAGCCTGTACCAAGCCCTGCGCCTAAGCCCGCCAGCAGGCTGACTAAAATTTTAATTAATATTTCCATAATATATCCTAAAGCCATACGGCCAAAAACTCAAATTGTAGATACATTATACCACATTTTTAATAAATAGTCAACCTATAACTAAAAAGCAAACAGGGGCTGACACATTAAGAAGCCTTGCATTACAAGCAAATTTAAGCCAAATAATAGCAAAAGGCAGAAATTTCAAAGGAAATTTCTGCCTTTTGCTATTAATGTGTCAGCCTCTTTTTTGTATAATTTTGTATCCGTTTTTGTTAAGCAGCCAAAAAGCATCGTCAAGAAGCTGATAATCGTATTTAATTACATCAAACTCCTGCTCATACCTGCTAGGCATATTTAAGAATTTCTTATATGCTTCATTTTCAAGAGACGCTTCGATTTCTGCCCTCTCGTCAATTACAACCTCTTTTATATCAATTTTCTCCTGCTGGGCAATCATTTGCTTCTTTTTCATAATGATTTCCTTACGGTTAGCAAGCAAGCGTCTGAACTCAACTAAGCCCTCAAAGGTTGTTAGGTTTCCGTGACGGCGCTCCCTATAGCTTTTACCGTTGGTAAATTTTCTGCCGTTATGGTCAGCGTAAATTTGATATAGATTTGATGGCACTGTTCCCTTGCTTATCATAAATGAGTTCCATCTCTGGTGCTCGTGAATAGCAAGTGTTTTTCTTAAAGTGTCCTTAAAATCAAGGGTATAATTTATAATCGGCTTTCCGTTTGCATTTACATAAGCATAGGTCTTAAGGTCAATTTCGTCGCCCTTGGCATAAATCCTTAGATATTCCTCCTCGCTTAATGCGTCCTTGTCCTTGCTATCGCCCTTAATATAGTCAAGACCCATTAAATTTAGCTTGGACCTAATGCTTAAGCAAGCGTAGATGCTTGATTCTCTTTCCTGCTCGGTTTTCTGCTTGTGCCACCTTGAAATCGAATCAGCCTCGTTCGCTTTAACGCTTTCCTCGGTTGGAATAAGTCCCTCATTTGTAATTGCATATTCAAGGTCGTAAACCTCATTACGCATTTTTGCCATTTTTTCAATATCGTCGCTTATGATTTTTTCAACATCATAAACAACAGCTCTTTCATTTCCAATAAAATAGCACTTATCCTCGTTTAATAGAGTTTCCTCCTTTAGATAAGCTCTTGCCTTTACAAAAATGATAAGATTATCAAGTCCCCAGTCCTGTCTTTTTTCAACAAGCTTTTGGGCTAAATCAATATTTTCAAGGTCGGTGCCATAGCCTATTATCAGAAAATTCACATCGTTTTTGCTTCTTGTAAACAGCTCCTTTAAATGATGGTAAAATTCTCCGTCATTTATATCCATTTGAAAATATTCCTCATTTGCAGGTAGTGTAGGTATTGGCAAATATTCGTCCTCGTTTAAGCCTGCACATTCATCCTTATATCTATAGTAGCTATGATTTAGGTTTTTATCGTTTTTGGCATTATCTCTATCGTAAATATAATAATTTACCTTTTTTAACTCCGGCTCCCCTTTGCCCTTTTTTAAAAACTGATTATTAGCTACAGAGGTTAAAAGAATCTGACGGTTTGTTTTACCAAAGCCAACAAATGCAACATTGATTTCCACATCATCCTTTACAAGCGCTGTATTATAGTCAAGCTGTCTTTCGTCCATAAATAAGGCTAACGGATATTTGCTTATAAAATCCATAGCAACAATCTGATACTTATTTACATATTTAATACAGCCATAGCCACTTGCTACAATATCGTCGTAAATCGCTTGATATTTAGGATCGCCAAATACATATATGTTGATTTTCAAGAATAATGTATCCTTATCCCCGTCAAATTCATTCATAGCGTTTATTAGCTTGCGACAAATTCTAATGCTCTTATCGTCACACTCGGTGTTTACAATTACCTTATGCTTTTTTCCTGTTCTTTCGATTGATTTAAATATCCAGTCAATTCTTTCGTCCGGCAATTTACAGGAGGAATAGTAAATATCCTCTTGATATAATGCTTCCGTTTCCTTAGCTGAAAGATTATCCACAATATGCTTATTTCTTGATTTATCGCTTTTATAAATATCAACGCTGGCTTTATTGTTTCCAAAAATTATTAATCTTTCATTAGGTGTAAGCGCTCTTTTTAGCCAACCGATAAAGCACCAGCACTGTTGAGTTGTAAAGGATAAAGCAAATAATACCGCATTTAAACCAACAGTAAAAAAGGCTACATAAATCGTAATATAGTAAAAATAATTGTCCTTCATTAATTGATCAATGCTTGTAATATCATATTTTAAAACAACTAAATTTACTATTTTATTTACAGCAAGAAAGAACGCATCAAGCATATCCTTGCCCGAGTAAATATGTCCTATCAAATATAACGGGATAGCTGTTATGTAGATAAGTGCGCATTTACCGTTTTTAAAGCCTCTGATAAAAGCAATTCTATCTGGCCTCTTTTTACCAAAGGCATTAATTATCATATATAAGCCTTGAATTATGAGTAAGCCTAGGCATATAGCTGTAATAACATTATAGATAATCATATATTAAAATCCTATTCTTGCCTTTTTCTTTTTCATAATAAAGGAAAATTCCTTGTCTGAGGATGAGCGGGCAAAATCGTCCCTTGTAAGTGTTATTTCCTCCAGCTTTTCAAGCTGGCATCTCATTACTGCCTTTGCCCATGTTCTCTCGTATAAATTTCTTACAAATCTTGCGTTACTAAATTCCTTGGAATTTAGTACCTCGCTTGGAATATTATCAAAGTATTCCTTAACATCAGGAAGTAAAGCCTCATCATATTTTGTTGCTTTGTCTATCATAGAAACAAAAATTCTATAAAGCTCATCTCTTGTAAAGTTAGGAAATTCAATAACATATGGCATACGGGAGGCAAGACCTGCATTTGCACGCATTAGCGTGTCCATTTCATCTGTATAGCCAGCCATAATTACCAGTAAATCATCTCTGTGATTTTCCATTTCAGCAATTAGGGTGTCTATAGCCTCTCTGCCATAATCCGCAGTATCGTTATTTCCTCTGTATAGCGAATACGCCTCATCAATAAACAAAACTGAGCCATAAGCATCTCTGCAAATGCTGGCGGTTTTTGGCGCAGTTGAACCAATATACTGTCCGCAAAGGTCACGGCCTGCATATTCATAGAAGCTTCCTATTCTTAAAATGCCCTTTTCTCTTAGGATTTTTCCTAAAATTCTTGCAACTGTTGTTTTACCTGTTCCTGGATTGCCGACAAAGCGCATATGTACACAGGGGGGCTTTATATTCTTCTCTTTTTTAGCAAGCTGAATTTGTACAACTACCTCGTTTATTCTTTCCTTTAGCTTTTCGCCTGCAACAAGCCTTGATAGCATTTCCTCAACGGATAGCTCTCTATCCTTAGCCTCCGGATAAATTAAAAGCGCATCCTCCCCTGTTATCTCTTCCGACTTAGCATTATTCTTAGCATCAAAAAGCTGTTTTTTATAAACAAGCTCTCTTGCTACCTTTTCAACGGTTTTCAAGCCGTAAAATCTTCCGTCTGCCTTTTCCTCGGTAAGTCTATCGTGGAAAATATCCCACGCCTCCTTACTCATTTTATATCCAAGCTCTTTTATTTTATTTTCAGCATAGCCTTGGATTTCTTCCTTGTTATGCGGTGGAATTGTAATATCTCTTACATAAACTAAATCGTTTAGCGAGCGTCCTACATTATCAATCATTTCCTTATCTACAAAGGGTATTCTGAACACCACTGTAGCTTTTTCCATATTAGCCTCTACTGCTTTCAAAAAGCTTCTGAAGACCTCTGTATTTGTTTTATGTAACCACTCACTTATATCAATGCTTATAATACCGTATTTACCACGCTCAAGCGCCTTTATCGCATCAGCAAAGGACAGAATTGGGTCCTTATCATCCTTTGGCATAGCTACTACAGTCTCTAAAACGCCCTTGTCTGCGCTTTTTAAGCCTACCTCGCAAAGAAGCGAATTAAATAGCTCCAAAATAGTTGAATATCCATATCCGTCATTTACAGAAAAAATATATGCTTGATAATTAAATGGCTCAATGCTACCACCGTTTGCAATATAAGCAGATAATGAGGCTATATCGGAGGCTAGCCTCTTAAACTCCTCACAGCCTAAAAGCTGATTTATTTTCTTTAGGCTCTCAAGCTCTGTCTTGACCGGCGCTGTGGAAACGATAGCTTCATCCTTTTCCTTGTCGCTATCACCATCTATAATATCGTCAAAATCCATTAAAATACCGTCAATATCTATTTCCTCGTCAATTATAAGCTCTACAACGCCGCTGGGGTTCTTTTCATTGTATTTTCTTTTAACGAATTCTAAAACCAGCTTTTGAATTTTTTCAACATCCTCTTCATTTACAAGAATAATTGCGCTTGAAAAGGTCGATTCCTCAACTCTTATATCAAATTTATTGTCTATTTTTGCAACAATTGCTTCAACAGGCAACGGGGAATCATCCATATGCTTTAAAACAAAGCTGTCGGCTACCTGTATTTCTAATTTTATTTTCATATCTAATCCTCATTTTCTTTTTTACCGTTCAGCGTTAAGCGTCCTTTTTCCATATCAAAGAAAAGGTCCTTTTTCTGCTCCACATCATTTAAAGCTTCAAAGTCAACAAGGTCATAATGTGTCTTTTTAACAAATTTCTTTTCCTTGTCCTTAACAAAGCCCTCTGCTCTCATAAAAACGTTCCAACGGGCGTGCTCGTATTTGCCTAAGTCCTCCCTTTTTATGCTTGGAGCTATCTTTGCTTTCTTTAGTATTCTGTAAAATATAGCCTGAGCCATTGAGGCCTTTCTATAGTACTCATACTTTTCAAATCTTTCCTTTTCTCTTTCCTTATAGCTTTTATCTCCACTAGGATATACATTCTCGTAGAAGTCAGCCCAATATAAGTGTCCTTCCTTTGCAATTTCCTCATTAGTGCTTTGCTCAATTGTTTCAAGATTGCATAAATCCTTCAGACTGCCGATAAAGGTTATATTGTATTGCTCACCGTTTGTTGTCTTTAACCACTTACCGCCGTTTAGCATATCGGTTTTAACCTGACTGAATACTACGGCATAAATTGGAATTAAGTCGTTTATACGATTGTTTCTTGAAAGATGAGTGCGTATTCTCATAGCTGTTTGTATATTAAGCTCATCATCACCTAATGTTACATATATCGAGGTTAATTGACCTGCTGTTAACAGGCGGTCAAAAAATTCCGGCCTTGTAACATCCTCGTTATCGTAGAAATGAATATCGTAATCGCTATTTCCTACCTTAGCCTTATGGTTACAATCATATAATTCAGGCGCTGCAAATTGAATTTTTTCCTTACCGCTGCCGTTTTCAAAGGCGTGAATATTAACATTATAGCCCTCAACCTGACCAAGCCAGCATATTGTTTTTAATAGCTCCATTCCGTATCCGCCAAGACCGATTATTGCAATATCAAGAGATTTTCTTCCCTTGGATAAATATTTATTTTTTGTATCCTCGTAGAAATCTATATCGTTTTGTAACGCGTCTGCCTCTTGCTTCTTTTCTGATTTTTCCACTTCAAGCCTGTCCTTTTTTGCATCACAAAAGGCATCTAAGGTATCGTTAAAGATAGGATAATCAACCATAGCCTTATAAACGAGATTTCTATTTTCATTTATACGGCGCACCTTAATATTTCTTTTATTAACGGAATCAAGCAGTGCCTCACTTTCAATGGTTATTGCAAACACATACATCTCAGTTTCGTACACATTACATTTCTCAACCGAGGTTGCGTTTTCTATCATTTTTAGCGCTTGCTTTATGTTCTTTTCCTCGTTTTCGCTAAGGAAATAAAGCTTTCTGTACTTATCCTTAACTGCAAATTTCAGATTTATCTCTGTAATATCCTTTTTTACGCAAATAGCGCCAAGCTGCTTTGCTCTGTCAATCAGCTCGTGTACTCTGTCATCGTCCTTTTCAAATACATCTGTAAAAACAATTAGCTTTGTTCCCCTTGGAGAATCCTCTCCCCTTATTATATCCTCAGCAAGGGCAAGTGAGCGAGCGTTTAATTCCGACATTATATATAAATATTTTCTGGGCCAATGAAATCTTAATCTGAATAAGGAAACAGCCTCCTTAAAAAATGACAAAATAAAGCCGGCTGCCACAACAGGTCCTGCAAAATGAATAACGGCAGCATATACAGAATAAACAGTTGAATACGGTGGCTTTATATTAAGCTTATCAAAGGCTTCTACAAGCCCTCTGTAATCACTGTCAACCACAAAAACCTTAATAGCATCTACCAGTGAAATTAAAACCGTTTTAATTTCTCTGATGATATTAGCCTCGCTTGCAAAATCATTAAAATAATTTACCGGAACAAACAGTAAAGCAGTGGCTATGAAAAATCCGCCAAGGAATATCTGATAGGGATTAAAGAAATGCTTTCTTTTCCTTCTTGCATTCGCAAGCCTTAGCTCCCTTAGCTCATTGCGAATTTCCTTATATTTTTCCTTCTTTTTTTCTTTACATTCACCTATAAGGGTTTTCTTGCAATTAGACTGATTTCCGTTTCCGTTTATAAAAAACAGTAAAAACGATATGTAGCATCTATAAGCAAAATAAAAGAGCCCCTTTAATTTCTTTTCTTTAGAATATTCCTCAGCCAAAGCTCTTGCAATTTGTGCCCTTGCTCTTCTTTTCATTATTCCCATTCTGTGCTTTTTCTTTATACGTATTGCAATTTTTTTAATGAAAAGAATTATTCCTTTTTCGTTATTCCTTCGTCTTAATGCGTTTGGAATAGTTTCTAGCCCCCAAAAAATAAATGAAATCGCCAAAAAAGCAGCCATTACTGCCATAGAGGAGACTATCCACCATAATAATGTTTTCTCGTTCATAAGTCCATTCTCCTACGGTTGTATATTATAATTATATTTTACTATTATTTATAATAAAAGTCAATATTAAATACAGTATTGATTTTTGGCTGGGTTTGTGATATGATAGCCACATCGAACGGAGATGATTATATGAAAAAGGCTAAATATTCCAAAACCGGAATTATTGCTTTATGCACCCTTGCTTATTTTGCAAGCTATTTTTCAAGAAAAACCTTTACTGTTGTAATGGCTAATATGCTTGAGGACAATGCTTTAACAACGGAAATTGCAGGGCTTATCGGCACAGCGCTCTTTATTTTTTATGGCGCAGGTCAGCTGCTCAGCGGTTATTTAGGGGACAAGCTCCCAGCTAAATATTTAATGTTTTCCGGGCTTATGGTGTCGGCTGTGTGCAATCTTTTATTGCCAATTATGCCAAACGGATATTTAATGATACCTGTATGGGCGGTAAACGGCTTTGCGCAGGCGCTTTTATGGCCGCCTATTGTAAAAATTTTATCTGATAATCTGAGTCACGAAAAATATGTAACTGCCAATTTGGTTGTTACCTGTGGCGCTCATATATCAACAATAGTGCTTTATTTATACGCCCCCCTTTGTATTTCCCTTATGTCCTGGAAAGCGGTGTTCTTTACCTCTACTGTCTTTTGTGTAATTGCAGGCGCTATTTTCCTTGTAGCAATGGGCATTGTTTTACCTAAAAAAGCGGAAATAATCCACACACCTGCCACTAAAACAGAGGATTTGTCCGAAAAGCCATCTGTTTGGCAAGAATTTATCAAAAATGGAGTTTTACCTATTTTTGTTTGCATTATAGCTATGGGCTTTATGCGTGACGGAATTGAAAGCTGGTTGCCTACTCTTTATATGCAGGTATTTAATAAAAGCAGTGAAAGCTCAATTTTAATATCTGTTGTATTGCCTGTTTTCTCAATTATAAGCCTTTTTGCAGTAAGAGCTATACATAAGGGTAAGGTGTTTAATAACGAGGTAAGAGGGGCAGGCATACTCTTTGGCTTATCTATTGCTCTTTGCGTTCCCCTTTGCTTTTTAATTAGTGTAAATAACGCTGCTTGCAGAATTATTTGCTTAATTCTTGCTTGCATTGTTTGCGCATTTATGCATTCCTGTAACTTCCTATTAATTTCCTGTGTGCCGGGCAGATTTGCAAAAACCGGCAGAGCCTCAACGGTTAGCGGCTTCTGTAATGCTTGCACATATATAGGCGCAGCAATATCTATGTACGGTATTGCCCTTGTTTCTAAGCATTTTGGCTGGAGCGCCACAATATCCTCTTGGATAGGAATTTGTCTTGTAGGCGCATTGTTTGCAATTTTAGCATTCAGAAAATATACTAGATTTTTACATAGTAATAACACTTGACAAAATTTATTGTCAAATGTATAATAAAAATAGCGAAAAATCTAAAAACACAAAGGAGAGTATCAATGAAAAAGTTTTTTGAAGAATTCAAGAAATTTATCACCCGCGGTAATGTTCTCGATATGGCTGTCGGTGTTATCGTCGGTGGTGCATTCACAGCAATCGTAAACGGCTTAAGCAATTTTGTTTTAAAGCCACTTATCAACTGGTTCTTAGCCCTTATCTTAGGTAAGGACGCGCTTAGCGAGCTTTTCACATTCCTAAGAAAAGCATATGTGCTTGACGAGGCAGGCGTGGCAACTGATGTTATTGACCTTGCAAACTCAATCTACATTGACTGGGGCTCACTAATCAACGCAATTATCAACTTCATTATCACTGCATTTGTTCTATTTGTTATCGTCAAAACAATGAACAAGCTTAAGGAAGAAAATGCTGAAGCACAAAGCAAGCGTCTTTCTAAGGAAACAAAGAAGGAGCTTAAAGCAAATGGCATTAAGCTAAGCGATAAGGAGGCTGTAAAAGCATATCTTGATAAGAAGGCTGAAAAGGAAGCTGAGGAAAAGGCTAAGGCTGAGGCTGAGGCTCAGGAGGCTGCCCGTCTTGAAAGAGAGGCTAACCCAACAGCTGAGGATTTACTAAAGAAAATAGTAGTTCTTTTAGAAAACAAATAATAAAAAGAAATAACCGCCTAACTTCCCAAAAGGCGGTTATTTTTTTAACCAAATTCAAGGGAGCAGCCGTCATCGATGCTCTCCGTTATTATTTTAGCAAATAAATTATGATTTGTTAATAGTTATCTTAATTTTTTAGGCGTGTCGATAAGACCAAGCAAATAATCAACTGACACATTGTAAAACCTTGCAAGAGTAATTAAATGATGCACAGGTATTTCTCTTTCCCCGTTCTCATAACGAGCATATTGCTGATATTTCATATTTAAAATTTCTGCAATCTCTGTTTGCGTTTTGTCGTTATCTTCTCTCAAATCTCTTATTCTTTGGTAAAAATACATAAATAACTCCCCTATATCAATAAGTTCTTCTTGTACAACAAGTAGATTTTATCATACAACTATATGGTTTTACTTGAAATCCAACCAAACGGTTGGTATAATAATAGTAAAAACAACCATTTGGTTTTACAAGAGAGGTAATTATGAAAGAAACAATCAGAGAATTATTTTATGGGAATATTTTCCCAAGTGAGAGATGTGGAAATAACAATACTGAAATTAAAGCTTTGACAAAAAGGCTATGCGAAGGTCGTGAAAAATTGTGTAACAGTCTATCCAACGAGCAAAAGGAGCTTTTGGAGCAATATGACGATTTGATAGGCGAAATGTATTCTTTATACAATGAAGAGTTTTTTGTATACGGATTTTCCCTCGGTGCAAAAATCATAAAGGAATCGCTTGATAAGGAATGACCGCCATGCAAAATGAAGTCGCTTCGCGATTGCTCGCCCCTACATCCTACATCCTACATCCTACACCCTACATCCCACCACATTTTCTCTTGCAAGATAAATAACAATATGGTAAAATAAATAAAAAAACAAAAAGGGGAAAGAAATGATTACCTTTGAGGATATAAAAAACAACGAAAAAATAAAAGCATTTATAAAGGAGGCCTACAACAGCCTAAGGGCTATAGGCTTTACCGAGCACGGCTATGCACATGTGGGACTTGTGGCTGAAAGGGCCAGCTATATTTTAAGGGAGCTTGGCTATAGCGAAAGAGATATAGAGCTTGCCAAAATCGCCTCATATATGCACGATATTGGCAATATCGTTAATAGAAAGGATCACGCCCAAAGCGGAGCTATTATTGCTTTTCGCTTGCTTGATAATATGGGTATGGAGGCAGACGAGCTTGCTAAAATTGTAACCGCCATTGGCAACCACGACGAAAGCACAGGCGGTGCTGTAAATCCTATTGCATCAGCGCTAATTTTAGGCGATAAAACTGATGTAAGGCGCTCCCGTGTATCGGAAACGGACAAAGCAAAATTTGATGTGCACGATAGAGTAAACTATTCCGTTATTAAGTCTGACATAAAATTTAATGAAAGCAAAACAGAGTTGGCGCTATACCTTGATGTTGATACTAGCATTAGCTCAGTTATGGACTATTTTGAAATATTTCTTGAAAGAATGGTAATGTGCAAAAAGGCATCACAATGCCTCGGCGTTACCTTTGCACTGATTGTAAACGGACAAAAGCTTGCATAATAAATATCCACCCACATATGATATGCACCCCAAAAGTTAGACACTTTTGGAGGTGCATATCATAGTGCGGGTGGTATTTCAGTTTCGGGCATAGCCCTAATACTACTGGCTGCGCACAAGTGCGCCTTTTATTGGTCTGACAGCCATGCATTTATTACTAACTTCCCATAAACAGGTTTGCGTTAAAGCCTTCCTCCGAGAGGAAGGTGTCTGCGTAGCAGACGGAAGGAGCCTGCGTGTACAAGCATTTGTTTGCTCGCAACACAACAACTGCTTCGCCTCGCGTGCTCCCTCAGTCGCCTTCGGCGACAGCTCCCTCCCGGAGGGAGCCTTTAACACCGGCTCATTTTCACTCTATATTCTGCTTGCTTCTTCTCACCGGCAATAGCCTTTATTGAGGGGCTGACACATTAAGAACCTTGTATTACAAGCAAATTTAAGCTAAATAATAACAAAAGACAGAAATTTCAATGAAATTTCTGTCTTTTCTTCTTAATGTGTCGCCCCTTAAATCAAGAGGGTAGGCAGATTAAGAGCAGAAATCGTCGTTTTCGGTAGCCTCAAGACAACCGAACCGATATGGTTTAAAAGGGCAAATAGCTTGCTATACTTCGTTAAAAAGTCTTGCCAATTCTTAATTGACTGCACCTTTTTGCCTTGTCTAGCAATCCAT
>JAGAJV010000191.1 GCA_017625915.1 Clostridia bacterium | reverse complement strand
TCTTGGTGAAAGCGACACATTAGAGCATTTTGTGTGCGTGTCAGATTATAACAACGAAAGAATAGTTATTGACTTAATCTGCGTCAGCGAAAGGGATGCTATTGCATATCTTAAGCTTCTTGCAAAAACTGAAAATTATAGCTTTACAATGCGTAAAAACACCTATGAGGAATGGGACAGCTTTAACGCAGAGGTTGCAAAGCTTGGTCTTGTTTGTAGATATGGTTATGATATGGTTTATGCAGACGAGCAAATTACACTTCCAAGCTATAATGGTATAACTGTAAGAGAATTAAGTAAGGAAGATATGCCATATATTCAAAGCTTTAAATCAAAAGGTGGATGTGGAGAAACCCATTTAAGAGGCTTGCAGATTGCATTTGAAGGCAAGGGCAATATTGGTGAAAAAGCATATGGTGCATTTGTAAATAATGAGCTTGTATGCCTTGCAACTCCTGTGCTTGACAGAGTAAGAGAATTAAATAAGTACGATATCGGTGCAGTTTTCTCAATAACCAATGATAAAAATGCGATTGAAGCACTTTGGAAATATACAGTTCAAAACTGCATTAAAAACGGAGCTATATTAGGCAACGCAAATGCGAAAGAAGATACCTCCTATGTCAGTGTTGCTCAAAGCGAAAAAATTGGACTAACAAAAGTTGCAGAGGTTCGCAGATATAGCAAATAATCAAAAGCGAGTGCTTCGGCACTCGTTTTTCTAACTACAATTGATGGCGCGTAATAAAAATCTCTGTTTTGGAGAATTTATATAATTATTCTCCATTGACTCTACGATAGGTTTCAAGTATAATTAAGGTACAAGGACCGGAACTTGAATAAATTTTCGAGGTACACTTATGGAAAATATCAATGTAGGAAGCAAATTAGCAGAACTAAGAAACGGTTTATCGTTAACACAAGATGAGGTAGCAACCTTTCTTGAAATTTCAAATAAAACCTTATCAAAGTGGGAAAACGGAATGAGTGAGCCAAACCTTACAATGTTAGGTAAATTGGCAGAATATTATAGCGTTAGCACGGATTATATTTTAGGAATAAATTCAGCAAAAGATATTAAATCCACAGACTTATTGAAGCAAGAGCTTTCGGAGCTTGATTTTGAAGGCGGCATTTTAAAAACATTCCAAATTAACTTTGAAATGCTCAGGACAAAAATTATGGAATCGATTAGTACACCTACTGATAAGAAAACAATTGTGCCAAGCAGTGATATTTTAGATGGACATTATTTTTGTCGTTCCCAAGTAGAAACAAACGAAGAGTTTGAAATGCATCTAAATACAGATGATTTATCAATGTATATTCAATTGCTGGGTAATAGGAATAATTTTGAGTGGCTAGCCAAAGAGGACATTCAAAATAAAATATCTAAGCTGTTTAGTTTTCTTTCAAAACCGGATACTTTAAAGGTTATAAAGCTGATTCATACAAAAACTACATCAACAAACATTTCAGCATCATTTGTTGCTAAAAGGACAGGGCTTACTGATGAAATAGCCACAGAAATTTTAGATGAAGCATGTAGTATAGGCTTATGTACAAAAAATGTAGCACACATAAAGGATAAAGAGATTACTATTTATATGTCAAATGGCTCAGGAAAAATATTATCTCTTGTTTGCATAGCGTATGAATATATGTGTGGTGATAGACTTAATGACTACATGGTTGGTGCACAAAATTGTAGATTAATTGATGGAGGTAAAATATGAGCTTAGGTGAAAATATTAAAAAATATAGATTAAAAAAGAAGCTAACGCAGGAGCAACTTGCAAATTTGCTTTATGTTTCTTCACAGGCAGTTTCAAAATGGGAATGCAATGAAAATTTTCCCGACGGTTCATTACTTGTACCACTTGCAAATGCATTAGGCGTTTCTCTTGACATACTGTTTGAAAACAAAAATATTTGCTTTAATGATGCCGTAAGGAGTGTATCAACATTTATACGAAATGATAAAAGCGAAAATAAATTTGAGCTTGTAAGAAGCATTTGTTGGCATTTGCAAGAAGCACTATTCGGAATACACGAGGAGGATTCGTTTGGAATAAAAGAAGATGACAATGACATTATATACAAGTGTGGCGTAGGCACTAATAATAACTCATACATCCTAAAAGAAAACGGCTTTACTCAAATATCAAATGGTCGTTCTCCATATTTTGCGGTATTTCCCGAGCCAAAGGATGGTTGGGCACAGACAGTAGAAAATGGCGAAAATGTACGAAAAATATTTGAATGCTTTGCAGATATAGGTACAATGAAAGCTGTTTTGTTTGTGCAAAAAGCAGGCGTTGAATATGTTTTTGACAAAGAGCATTTATGCCAAAAATGCGAAATAGACAATTCGAGCATTGATAAAGTAATCAGCAAGTTGATGTATCTAAGGCTCATATCGGAGATAAAAACAAGCATTGATAATGAGGAGCATATTCTTTATACAACAGCACCTTCTCACAAGGTAATTTCATTATTTTTAATGGCTCACGAATTTTACTACAAGGGTGGTTATTCAACCCAAATACATTGTAGAAAAACACCATTCTTAAAATAAATATAGAATTTTTTCAAAAATTTGTTAACCGACACCAACTAAATGGTACTATATGGTTGAAAGCTTTCAAAAAGGACTGACAGGAGAACGATATGGAACAACAGATAGTAGCAGAATCGATTTCTAAAAATATGTCTGCATTCTATGGCTATGCCTTTGATAAATTGTATGATAAGGACTCGGCAGAGGATTTAACCTCCGAAATAATATGCGAAATTCTTGCCTCTGCCGAAAACCTTGAAAACGATGAGGCGTTTTGGGGATATGCTTGGAAAATTGCAGAAAATACCTTTAGAAAATTTATTCGCAGAAATAAAATTATATCAAAAACAGTTGATTTAAACGAAAATACTGACAATGTTGGTTTTTATCATTCTCCTTTAGACCAATACATTGAGAAAGAAGAAAAGGACGAGCAAACCTATCTTTTAAGAAGGGAGCTATCCTTGCTTTCCTCAGTGCATAGAAAAATTACCGTTTCATATTACATTCATAACAAGAGCTGTGCAGAAATTGCAAATGAGCAAAATATGAGCGTTGAAATGGTAAAGTATCATTTATTCAAATCAAGAAAGATACTAAAGGAAGGTGTTAGTATGACAAGAAAATTAGGAGAAAAAAGCTATAATCCCGGTGTTTTTCGTGTTGATTTTTGGGGTAATGTTTCGCCAAAGTACAGAGAGCTATTTGACCGTTCATTGCCTGGAGCAATAATGCTTGCAGCTTATGAAAAACCACTTACAGCAGAAGAGCTATCAATCGAGCTTGGCGTTGCAATGCCATATCTTGAGGAAGAGCTTGAAATACTTGAAAGTGCTGAGCTTATTAAAAGAATAGGCACAAAATATCAAACAAACATTGTTATAATCACAGATGCATTTGAAAAGGATTTTATAAAGTCTGTTAAAAGTATTTACACAAATGCAGCAAAAGAGATTTTTGAAAGCTCAAAATCCCTGCTTAATAAGGTAAGACAACTGAAATTTAAAGGCAACGACCTTGATGATAACAGACTTTTGTGGCTCATTATCAGTATGGTTTTGCTTGAAGCAACAGATATGCCCGAAAGCTATCCAGATTTAGTGCTTGGTGGCTGTGGCTTTGTGTATGGATATGATAACGACTATCTTAATATGTCTATCAATGGAGTATCACATTGCTATGTTGATGATGTTGAGTTTTGTGCAGTGAACTATAAGAAAACACAAAATATACAAAACTATGAGCATTTTCGTTTTATGGACAGAGCCAAGGTAATGAAGGATGCTATATTAGGAAACAAAGCTGATGAAAGCAATCCAATGCTTCCTGTAATGATAGAACAAGGCTATGTATATTGTGAAAACGAAATAGTATGTCCAAACTTTTATTTATTTGACAAGGAAAACTACAGAGCAATTGGTGAGCTTCTTGCACCTGTTTCAAAATATACCAAATCATATATGGAGCAAATATTTGAAAAAGCTGCAAACGAACTTTCAAAGGTTACTCCAAGCTTTGTAAAAGACCAATGTGAAAACATCGCACAGTTACATTATAGCAGCGGAGTTATGGGTTTTGTAGTAAACGAGCTTATAGACAACGGTAGCTTGATTGTTCCAAAAGAAAAAACAAATCTTGCTATTTGGGGTATAAATCATAGATAAGCAAAAAGCGAGTGCTGATATTTTGGCACTCGCTTGAATGGTTTTCTATTTATCGAGAAACAAGTTGAAAATAGCAAATATTCTTGTGAAGCAAGTGCCACCTTTGGCACTTGTTATTTTTTTATTTCACCTCTTAGCATTAAAAGACAAACAAGATTAAATATAGTCATAAGACAAAGTGCAAGGTCAGATATTTGCCACATAAGCGTCATAGGAATTATTGCGCCGACAATTATAACAACGCAAAAAATCACAGTAAAAATCGATTTTGCAAAGCTTTTTTTAGTTATATATCCTAACGATTCAACACCATAATAATATTGACATGCAATAGTAGCAAGTGCAAAAAGCAAAGAGGAAATAATGATTCCGTATTTACCAACACCAAATGTAAAAGACTCATAGGCATCTATAACAAGCGTCATGGAATTATCATTGCTTTTTCCGTAGAGTAAAACGACTATCGCCGTTAATGTGCATAGCAATATAGTATCCACAAAAACCTCAAAAATTCCAAGACATCCTTGCGAATGTACATCGTTAGTATTTGACGAAGCGTGTGCAGTGGGAGATGTGCCACAGCCCGCCTCATTTGAAAGCAAGCCACGGCTTATACCAAAGCGAATAGCCAACATAATTCCATAGCCACAAAATCCTGAAATAGCACTTTTGATCTTAAAAGCTTCTTTAAAAATCAAGGCAAATACAGACGGAATTTCGCTTAAATTAGTAAAAATAATGTAAACGGACAATACAACATAAAAAACGCTTAAAATCGGTATTAAAATTGATGTAAAAGCGCTTATTCGTTTTAAACCGCCTAGAATAATTGCTAAAATCAGTATGGAAAATATAATTCCTACATAAACCTTAGGAAAATTCGTTAAATTAGAAACAGCATTTATTTGCACCAGATTTCCCGTAGTCAAGGAATTTAAAACACATAGTAATGCAAAAAATATAGAAAAAGCTTTTGCTAATTTATGTTTGGTTTTCTTTTTTAAGCCATCATATATGTAATATGGCGCACCCCCGTAGCTTTCACCATTAGCCTTAACTCTTCTGTATCTCATAGCAAGGCATACCTCACAGTATTTTAAGCTCATTGCTATAAAAGCGCTCACCCACATCCAAAATATAGCCCCTGCTCCCCCTGAAATTAAGGCGCTAGCAACACCCATAATATTGCCAACCCCTAATGTTCCGGCAAGAGCTAATGAAAGTGACTTAAAACCACCCCTGAGCATACTCTTAAAAGCCTTTATAGGATGTAGAAAATAAAACCACCTTAGCCTAAATGCAAAATATAACCCCACTAAAATCAGCATAGCAGGGAGTATAATTCCACATAAGTATCTATTACAATATTCAAGCATAAAATCACCTCATATTTGAATATATATTCTTTTGAAAGTCCTTATAGCACTTGAATTCATGAGAATTGTTAACAAATTGTAAACAATCATTATAGACACTTGATTTTTATAGTTTCTATGGCTACAATATATCTTGTATTTAGCACTCTTGGGCGTCAAGTGCTAAAAATTATGGAGGTAATAAAAATGACTATAAAACCATTATCAAACAGAGTAGTCCTCAAAAATGTTGAGGCAGAAAAAACTACAAAGGCAGGCATTATTTTAACAAGCGCATCACAGGAAAAGCCGCAATTTGCAGAGGTAGTAGCAATCGGTCCTGGTGAAACAAAGGACGGCAAGCTAATTCCTATGACTGTAAAGCTTGGCAATAAGGTAATCGTTGCAAAGTATGCAGGCACTGAGGTTAAAATTGAGGAAGAAACATATATTATCGTTAAGGAAGACGATATTTTAGCAATAGTTGAGTAAGGAGAAATCGAAATGGCAAAGGAAATACTTTACGGAATTGATGCAAGAAATGCGCTTTTAAGAGGCGTAGATAAGCTTGCTAATACAGTTAAAATCACATTAGGTCCAAAGGGTAGAAATGTAGTTCTTGACAAAAAGTACGGTTCACCGTTAATCACAAACGACGGAGTTACAATTGCTAAGGAAATTGAGCTTGAGGATGCTGCTGAAAATATGGGCGCACAGCTTGTAAAGGAGGTTGCATCAAAAACAAACGATGCAGCAGGTGACGGTACAACTACCGCTACACTTTTAACACAGGCCTTTATTAGAGAAGGAATGAAGAATGTAACAGCAGGTGCTAACCCAATTGTACTTCGCAAGGGTATTCAAAAGGCAGTTGACTGTGCTATCGAAGGACTTGTTGCTAACTCAAAGAAGGTAAATGGCAAGGAGGATATAACAAGAGTAGGTACAGTTTCAGCAGGGGACGAAAAAATCGGTCAGCTAATTTCTGATGCTATGGAAAAGGTAACCTCTGACGGTGTTATTACAGTTGAAGAATCAAAATCAACTGAAACCTACTGTGAGGTTGTTGAGGGTATGCAATTTGATAGAGGATACCTCTCAGCTTATATGGCAACAGATATGGATAAGATGGAAGCGGTTTTAGATGATGCTTTAATTCTTATCACTGATAAAAAAATTACAAATATCCAAGACATTTTACCACTACTTGAGCAAATAGTTCAAGCAGGCAGAAAGCTACTCATTATAGCTGAGGATATTGAGGGTGAGGCTCTTACAACACTTGTACTTAATAAGCTAAGAGGTACATTTACAGTTGTAGGCGTTAAAGCGCCTGGCTTTGGTGACAGACGCAAGGAAATGCTTCGCGATATTGCAATTTTAACAAACGGTCAAGTAATTACAGAAGAATTAGGTCTTGAATTAAAGGATGCATCTGTTGAGCATCTTGGTAGAGCAAGACAGGTTAAGGTAGATAAGGAAAATACAATAATTGTAGGTGGCGCAGGCTCAAGCGAGGAAATTAAATCAAGAATTGCACAAATTAAGTCTGCTATTGAAAATACAACCTCTGATTTTGACAGAGAAAAGCTTCAGGAAAGACTTGCTAAGCTTTCAGGCGGTGTTGCAGTAATTAAGGTTGGTGCAGCTACCGAAACAGAAATGAAGGAGAAGAAGCTAAGAATTGAGGACGCATTAAACGCAACTCGTGCAGCAGTTGAGGAGGGTATCGTTGCAGGTGGTGGAACAGCTTATATTAATGTAATTGATAAGGTTTCAGCTCTTGCAAAGATTTCAACAGGCGACGAGGCAACAGGCGTCAAAATTGTTGTAAAGGCTCTTGAAGAGCCACTTCGTCAAATTGCAGAAAATGCAGGCTTTGACGGTGCAGTAATCGTTGATAAGGTAAAGAATAGCGGTAAAATCGGCTATGGCTTTGATGCCTACAACGAGGTTTATTGCGATATGATGGAGGCGGGAATTGTTGACCCAACAAAGGTAACAAGAAGCGCACTTCAAAACGCAGCCAGTGTAGCCTCAACAGTTCTTACAACAGAAGCGGTTGTAGCTGATAAAAAGGAAGAAAACCAAGCACCACAAGCACCAAACCCAATGGGTGGCGGAATGTATTAAAATCTTAAAAGCCTTGCTCAGCAAGGCTTTTTTGAATAGGAAAATATATCGACAGCATGGAAGGGGGACCGCTTGCGGTGGATGAGGTGTTGAAAGGAGTATTTATGGAAACAATTGATATTTACAGCAAGGGCGAATATCCAAGCAATGTGCTATCCAACTTTTATCCCAACGAATTCACATTCGACGGTGTAATATGCGGTAGTATGGAAGGCTTTTTGCAATCACTCAAATATAAAAGCATAAAAAAGCAACAAAAAATTTGCCTATTATCCGGTAAGGAAGCCAAGAAAAAGGGCAAATATAAATTTTTATGGAAGCTAACAGGCATATTCATTAGCAAGGCAAAAAAATTTAGCGTCAAAGTAAAGACTATAAAGACCTTATTTTAAACGCCTATATAGCACTATCCAAAAACGACGAATTTATAAAAGCACTAAAAGCAACAGAGAATAAAGCACTAATTCATTCCCTAGGAAATACCGAAGAAAGAAAAACTATTCTAACGGAAAAGGAATTTATAGACTGCTTAAATTATATAAGAAATCTTGCAAATAAGTAAACAATATGCTATAATAGCAATACTTATCTTATGTAAAGGTGGAAAATATGAAAAAGGTTTTTATTGTTTTTTTGATTACTTTAGTTTTACTGTCTTTTTCAAGTTGTACAACAAATCAGATAGAAAAATTTTTAGAAACTATTGAACATAATCAAAATATAGTTTTTTCAGATGATCATTATGTTTATTTTTACAATAACAAGATAGAACACGATGTAGAAATGCTTGTAGAGTATGTAACAAACCAAGAAATATACTATTCAGCACTTGAAAATAATAAAGTTATTATTACAAAATACGATATTGCATCTAAAGATACAACGGAACTGTTTTCTTTTGTAGGTGAAAGAACAAGTATAAATTTTTATGAACAGTGGATTGAGTATAGTACAGTTAACGGAACAAAATTATTTTCTTTAAGCGAAAATCAAGAGTATGATTATAGTGATAATTTACTACAAAAAGAAAGCTCAAACTATACAATATACAGCGATGGATATATAAAAAATAATTCAACAAACACTGTAAAAAAAGTTGAGTTAAATGATGAATCAAATATATTTAATACCGTTCAAGCTAAAGAGTTAAAGCGACTTGGTGCAGGATTTACTTTGGAAATTATTAAAATTCATAAAGACAAAATATATGTAGTGGTAGGAAATGAATATTTTATTGATACGGTGTATCTATATGACTTCGAAACAGAGCAATTTACATTTTTAGATTGGAATAAAAACACTAATGGTAATGTTAATTTATTTGTGTTAGAGTAAAAAATTAAACAATATATGCAAAACAACGCAAGGCTAATCCTTGTGTTGTTTTGCTTTATTGTTACTATCTTTATTTTCCTCTTTTACCGACATAGGAGTTCTGGCTCTGTTAGGTACAGGAGGGTTAGGCACATCTGCAAGCTTCTTCTTTAATTCTTGCTTTTTCTTTTCATTCATCTTCATCACCCGCTATTATTATGTGTACAATGAATAAAATTATACCTATTTGTTTGTAATTTCAGAAATTAAGTACATAGCAAGACCAACACAAGGCATATCATATTCAGAGCCACTTGTGTAAACATCTAATGTACCGTATCCAACACCGATAGCACCGGGGATATAGGGAGTTGAAGGAAAAAATTGCCCATATGCATGCTGCCTTGCATGATTAAAGCCAATAGCATAAATGTGGCTTGAATCAAGCTCATTTACGCCTAAAAGATTATCCACAATTACCTGTGCATATTCAATATATTTATTATCATTAAGCAGCTTACCGCATCTTACAAGAAATAAACCGAAATATAATGCAATTGATGGCTCAAAAATCTCATCATCATTATAGTAGCAATTACCAAACTTATTTAAGTTACGCATATACTGTCTGCGTGTTTTATTTTCGTGTCCGTCAATTACATCTAAATCCTTGTTTAAATATACCTTTTCTGCATATTTCCATATAGATTTATCCATATAAACGCATAAACCGTTCAGAGCATTAAGTAAGCTGTTCTTAATGTCACAATAATCACCTAAAAGCTCATAAGCATCACATAATGATAAAAGCCCACTCATAAGCCAACAATAGCTACAGGATGCCATAACCGACTTTTCAGTATCATCTGTCCTTAAAAGAGAAAATTCATATAGCTTATCAAGCACTAACGGCAAGCATTTTTTAATATGCTCTAAATACTTATCCTCACCTGTCGCCTTATATAAATCACTTGAAGCGGAAATTTGATAGCATAAATCAGAGGTTGAATTTTTTCTGCATTGTTCAAAAAAGAAATCAGGGTCCATTCCCATTTGATATTTGTCAGGATGCTTATATACCTCACTTGACCGTTCCTCACTCATCAAATAATTATATGATCGTAGAGCGGTATCAAGACATTTTTTCGCGTAATCAAAATCTGTATCCTTAAAGTACATATATCCCATTACAAGAATAGATGTAATATTCCATTGTGAGCTTGAAGGTGCGCCGGATTTATAGAAAACACGACCTTCCCAACCAAATGGGTCATTTAAGGTGTTGTACATTACTCCATTGTTCTGTATTGTCTTTAAATAATAGTCAAGCGCCCACCTGACCTCGTCCTTTACAAGAATTGCGCCCCACTGACTTTTATCACTTAAAGCAAAGCGAAGCATACCGTTAACACCAATGGAAACTCCACCCGGAGATTTCCTTAAATCGCTTGATTGATGGTATCCACCGCTTAAATCAATATGCTCTCCCGTTTCCTTAATATACCCATCGTCAAGGTGACATTTTCCTGCCCATCCAAGAGGATTTCCGCACCTTTGATATGTAAAATATTGAAGCATAGTTCTTTGACAAATATCGTAAGCACCGTCATAAATAACGAAGTGACGGCTTATATATCCACCCGCCTCAATAAAATAGTCGCCATTGTCACAAACAGAGGAAAAATCACCCTCATAAATGGCTTGCCCGTTCTCCTTGTATTCAACCATTTGACCGCGATAAACGCAAATGTGCTTTACATCGTGAATTAAATAAACAGAGAAGTCAAGACTGCCATTTTTATTTTCTGTAAGAATAAATCTTTTTTTACTGTTACATAAAAATCCTCTGTGATTTACCTTTATTGCATTTTGTAATTCCATTTGTTAAAATCCTCGTTAATGACAGCAAGAGCCACCGTAAAATTTTTGTACATCAATGTAATATTCACCGTCATTGTTTTTTAAAAATCCTGACCTTTTAAGTAAATCCTCATCGGTGGAATTGCTTAAATATACAAGATTTATTCCGCACCTATACATAAAGCTCATAGAGGCACGAAGCATAATAATCATAGCCTCCCAGTCACTAACATTTGGCGCATATGTAAGATTTTCGATATATCCGTTATTATCCTTGAAATAAAACTGGCAAATGCCAATAAAATCCCCATCATCAGCCCTATATGCAAAAGCATTTTCATTGTAAATTACACCGCATTTTTCACAAAGCTCTTTTTGTGTGTCCTTAGATTGAATAGGTAATACAGTTAGCATTTCACACCTCAAATATTGTCAGTTTTTCCAAGTAAATAATCAATCTCATTCTTAGTGAGATTTCTCCATTTACCTCTTTCAAGCTCGCCCAGCTTTAATTTGCCTATTGAAATTCTTGTAAGTCTTGCAATAGTAAGTCCGCATTTTTCGCACATTTTACGAATTTGTCTGTTTCGCCCCTCATTTAAAGTAAAGAGTGTATTGGTATTTCCGTTTGTATTCGAAACAACTCTTACCTTGACAGGCTTTAATTTATATCCGTCAATTTCCATAGGAGAATTAAGCATATGTAAAGCGTCGGGAGAAACCTCTCCCCTTATAATAACGCTATAAACCTTGGGCATATTGTTTTTGGGGTGAGTTAATCTGTTTGTTAGCTCGCCGTCATTTGTTAAAATTAATAGCCCCTCTGAATACATATCAAGCCTACCAACAGGATAAACTCTCTCACCCACATCAGATACTAAGGAAAGAACAGTATCGCGCCCCTTTTCATCGGATGTTGTAGTTACATAGCCAAGTGGCTTGTTTAGCATTATATATTTTTTTGACGAGGTGTTATTTTTTATCACCTTGCCATTGTATTCAACCTTGTCATTTTCAGGGTCAACCTTGTCCCCAAGATGAGCAGTAACGCCATTTATCTTAACATTACCAGCCTCAATGACCCTTTCAGCACTGCGCCTTGACATTATTTTGTTATCAGTAAAAAACTTCTGTAGTCTAATTTTTTCCATTATCCAAATATTCTTTCAAAAATAGATTTTTTATATTTAATTTCCTTAACATTCTCTAAAGCATATAAATTAAGAGAAGCTATTTCCTCACCGTTATTTTTAAAAACTATTCTGCCTACATAATCACCTTGCTTTATAGGAGCAGATACCATTCGGTTTGCTTCTAAATAAGCAGAAATATTAATATTATCACGCTTTAGCGTAATATTTAAGCCGTTCAAATTAGAGCATAAAATCGAGCTTTTTTTGCCATTTATTACATCAAGTGAAATATTGTAATCTCCTATATCCGCTAGCTTTATTCCCTCGTACATTGTAAAGCCTAAATCAAGCATTTTTGTATGGTCATCCCAATCAGAGGGCGCGTTTAGCGTAACTGCAATAATTCTAACTCCGTCAATCTCTGCGCAGGATACAAGACATCTGCCACTTTTTTTAGTAAATCCTGTTTTTACGCCAATAGCGCCGTCATATTGATGTAAAAGCTTATTATGATTAATTAGCACCCTAGAGCCGTCCTCGCCTAAGGGAATAACTCTTTTATAGGTCGATACAATATCATAAAAAATAGGATTATCCATAGCATAGCTGGCAAGCAAAGCAAGCTCCTTAGCGGTGGTATAATGCTCGTCATCATCAAGCCCGTGAGGGTTTGTGAAATGCGTGTTTTCAAGCCCTAATTCTTGTGCCTTATCATTCATCATTTCAACAAAGCCTTCAACACTGCCACCGACTGAGCAGGCAATAGCCAAGGACGCATCATTGGCGCTTTCTAAAAGTAAAGCATATAAAAGCTCCTCAATAGTTAGCTTCTCGCCCTCTTGTAAATAGATAGACGAGCCCTCAACTCCCACCATTTCAGGTGTAATTTTTACAACCTTATCTAATGAAGCGTTTTCAATAGCAACAATAGCTGTCATTATTTTAGTGGTGCTGGCCATGCTCATTCTTGTATCGGCGTTTTTTTCAAAAATAGTATCACAGCTGTCAGCCTCTAAAGCATAAGCACTCTTGGCTGAAACCTCAATAGCGGAGCACCCAAGGCATAATGCTAAAGTAAAGCAAAATATACAAATAATATAGGAAAAAATTCTGCACATAATATCCTCTGAAAAATCAATAATAATTTCAAGATTAGTATGTGCAGAAGCATTTCAATAATTAAAGAATAAAATTTACTTATTCCTCTATATTTTCCTTTTTTGAACCAAATAGCCCCTTGAATTTTTCAATTAGCTCAGGCGAACCCTCAATAAAATTAAGAATTTGTGAAATAGGGTCCTTAGGCTCATA
This sequence comes from Clostridia bacterium, assembly GCA_017625915.1. GTDB lineage: Bacteria > Bacillota > Clostridia > Oscillospirales > CAG-272 > RGIG2000. Next base: position 28,465 of record JAGAJV010000191.1, on the reverse strand, counting down.
GTTAAGGCTAAGTAAATCTACCTTGCCATTAGGCTCAACAACAAGGAAGCCAACAGGAGAAACAGTAACGCCTGTTCCACCGCCACCACCGAAATTCTTATCGGAAACAGATTTTTTTCCAAAATAGTCAATTCCACCTGTCGCAAGACCTACAAAAACCTTTGAAACAGGGATAATAACAGTACCGCTGTCAGTTGTGATAGGAGTACCTGTTACAGTGTTAGCATCAACCATGCTTTTTACACTTTCAAGAGCAGATTTAATAAGCTCACTCTGTTTTGTTTCCATAATTTATTCCTCCATCTTAATTTTGGATTTAATTAACTTTTTTAAAAAGTGCAGTCCTACATAAATAATATGAACAACACTGATATACAAAACTATTTTTCCCTCAAAAGAGGATTTTTGCAATATAAAATCGCTTCTTACAGAAATTTCAGACCTTTTTGAAATATCAACATTAGAAATTGTATCCAAAATTTCAATTAAATAAGCAACTCCTTGAGTTGTAGCGCCATAAAGCAGAGCGGTAGAGGCTGCATTATCCCCGGCAACAACGATATTCAGCTTAATAAGCTTAAAATGTAGCTTGCCAAGAAATTTATTAATAGTGTGAAGTAAAATTTCTCTCATTGCCCATAGCTTAGAAACAACGCCGTCGTCCCTTTTATACTCATCTGATTTCTTTTCAGTGGGAACAGGAGTTTTTTGCGTTTTCTTTTTCTTTGATTTTTTCTTTTTCTGCTTTCTTGGTTTTGCAGGAAAAAGTCTCATTTTGAAAAAAGCAAATCTAAAGTAAACTCGTAAAACTTCATCGTAGGAAATTATAACCTTAGCTCGAAGGAGCAATAAGACAGAAATAAGCAGGGCAATTCCTAAAATAATATATAAAGCTACCAAAATTACCCTCCTATTTCCTAAAATTAATCTTCGTCGTCCTCTTCATCAGGGTCAATTAAATCATCCTCTTCGCTAGGATCGATTAAATCGTTTTCGTCCTCGTCAGGATTAATAAAATTGTTTTCATCATTAGTTGAGTCAGCATTTTCGACGCTAACTGCGGTATCCTCGCCGATTTCCTCGTCCTCCACATCCTCATTAGGAGTGGGAACATCAATATCAAGAGGAATAATTTCGCCCTCGTTTTTGCCACGGGGTAAATCAACATAAGGTAACTGCTCAAGAGAATCAATACCGAAGCATCTTAAAAATGTTTCGGTTGTCCTGTAAATATGAGGTCTGCCGGGCTCGTCAAGTCGTCCACACGCTTCAATTAAATTTTTCTCACATAGAGAATTAACCACATAAGCACTGTCAACCTTTCTTACCTTGTCGACAAATGCTCTTGTTGTTGGCTCATTATATGCAATTATTGCCAAAACCTCAAGTGATGATGCAGAAAGATTACCACCCTTTTTAATTCCTAAAGCATCCTTTATGTATGGTAAATATTTTTCCTTAGTGCATAACTGACAGGTATTTTCAAAAACAAGAAGCATAATACCCTTTTTCTCGTCAGCGTTATATTTTTCAGCAAAATTCTTTACTCTTCTTTTTGCTTGTCCCTCACCAATGCCCAAAACCTCGGCAAGCTTAGCATATTCAATAGGATGTCCGGCAGCAAACAGAATTGCCTCTATTGCGCTTTCCATATCCTTGTAGTCTATATCAGTTGAAAATCTATTTTCGTTATCCATTGTTTTCCTCAGCTTGATTTCTTATTTTGCCGGTAAATAAATTCAAATATACGCCCTTTTCAAGAACGATTACGCCGTCAACCTCGTAATCCTCGGTGTTTTCCTCAAGAGTAACTCTGCCCGCCCTTAAAAGCTCTAAAATAGCCATAAAGGTAGCAACTGCCTCGTGCTTTGTGTAAACATCCTTAAAGCACCTTAAAACATTTAGCTTATGCCCTTCAGTTAAGAAAATACGCAAAATAGAGTAAACTCTTTCACCTACCGAAACAGTTCTTGTGCTAATAAGTGGCTTAATTCTTTCGCTTGCTTCCTCGTCTGTCACCTCAATAGAGCTCATAACTCTTAATAAAGCCGATTGTAATAAGTAAACATCGTGCTCAGCCACATATGTACGGTCAGGTGCTATTTCATCAGTATCCTTTTGCATTCTGCCGTTAAACTGTGAGAATAAATCTCCAAGCTTTTGAGACGCTTCCTTAGCATGCTTATATTCAAGAAGCATACGGGCAAGCTCTTCAGCTGGGTCCTCCTCGTCCTCCTGCGCTCTAGGTAAAAGCGTTCTACTCTTAATAAGCATAAGCTGCGACGCCATAACAAGGAAGTCAGCCGATAAGTCAATATTCATTTTTTCTGCATTGGCAAGATATTCCATATATTGATCGCAGATAATAGCGATTTGAATATCCTCAATGTTCATTTTATTTTTTGAAATTAGATTAAGGAGCAAATCAAGAGGGCCCTCAAAAAGCTCCAGCTTATACATTAACTGTTCTTCCATTTATGCCTCACACAAATAAATTAAAAAATGATAAAAATCCGTTAAATATCCAATAAACAACAGTGGCTAAAGCTCCCGTAATATGTCCACCAAGAAAACGGTCGTCAGCAAGTAGCACTAAAAAGAAGCCAAGAGCAATATATCTTTCATATTGCATAAGCTTGATGTAATATTTGTCTGGTAAAAATGCTGACAAAATTCTTGAGCCATCAAAAGGCGGTAACGGAATCAGATTGAAAATAGCAAGATAGATATTTAATACTCCAAATATGGACAATAAAGATAAGATATTCCAATTATAAACAATACTTGGAAAAATTAAAACTATCAGCCAATACAAAAACGCACCTATAAAGCCTAAAATAAGATTTGTAAGCGGTCCCGCAAGAGCGCAAAGCGCCATTCCACTCTTCGGGTTTTTAAATTGCCTCATATCAACAGGCACAGGCTTTGCCCAACCAAATCCACATAGCACCATACATAGAGCACCTATAGGATCAAGATGCTTTAACGGATTTAATGAAAGCCTACCCATATACTTTGCAGTAGGATCACCAAGCTTATATGCAACAAAGCCGTGTGCGCATTCGTGAAAGGTAAGTGCAATAAGTACTGTAGGTATTGTTATGAGTAAATCAAAAAACTTAATAAATAAATCTTCCATTTTTTCTCCTAAATAGCAGAGAATACATAGAAGTGGTTTAATTCTCTGCGAAATCTAAAATTGCATCCCACACATCGCTTTTACCCTCTTTACTTTCAGAGGAGAACATAATAATATGTGTGCCTTGTCGCAATATAGGATTAGTAATAAGAGAGGTAACAGATTTTTCTCTCTCGGTTTTATTAAGCTTGTCGGTTTTAGTAGCAACTATAATATATGGAATATCAGCTTGATTCATAAATGTAATCATATCAATATCATCATTAGTCAAGCCAATTCTAGAGTCCACTAGCTGAACAACAAGCTTCAGTAAATCAATATTTTGATTTTTTGTAAAATAACCGTCAACAAGATTGGACCACTTAATTTGGTCAACCTTAGTACGCTTAGCATATCCATAACCGGGCAAGTCGACCAAAAACAGCTTTGAATCAATATCGTAAAAATTGACGGTTATAGTCTTACCGGGAGCAGAGGAAACCCTCGCCATAGATTTTCTGTTTAGTAATGTATTAATAAGAGAGCTCTTACCAACATTAGATCTACCGGAAAACGCAATTTGTGGCAAAGGACTTCTAGGGAATTGTCTGGGCTCACCGGCACTAATCTTTAAAGAAACATTGTTTGTGTTTATTTTCATTTGTTATAGCTTCCTGTGTATTGTTGTATTATTGCAATAATTTCCTCGTCGGCAAAGGCGCTATTAAACACATCAAAAATATTATCGCAAGGAATAAAATTAACATTCTCACGAACAGCTTTATCAATGTTATCAAGGTCCTTTACATTTTTTCTGGGGATAATTATATTCTTAACTCCTGCACTATACGCAGCAAGAGTTTTTTCCTTAAGACCGCCAATAGGTAAAACCTTACCTCTTAATGTAATTTCACCGGTCATAGACACATCACGACGCACGCTTCTGCCCGTTAGAACACTAGCAAGAGCAGTAGTAATAGTAATACCCGCACTAGGACCGTCCTTTGGCACAGCTCCCTCTGGTGCGTGAATGTGAATATCGTATTTCGAATAGAAATCAGGGTCAATACCTAGCTTTTCTGCATTTTGGCGAATAACGCTTACTGCAATTTCACAGCTTTCACGCATAACCTCCCCAAGCTTACCTGTAAGCTGTAGCTTTCCTGTTCCCTTCATAATGGTAGCCTCAATTTTTAATAGGTCACCACCAATAGATGTGTAAGCCATTCCGTTTACAACACCTACTTGATTTTCATCATCGATTTTTTCTGCCTCGTATTTTTTTGTGCCAAGATATTTTTCGATATTATCACCTGTAATTGAAACGGATTTAATGCCCTTTTCAATAATATCCTTAGCAGCCTTTCTGCATAGAGAAGCAATCTCTCTTTCGAGATTACGAACTCCGGCCTCGGCAGTATATGAATCAATTAAAGCATAAATAGCATCGTCAGAAATTTTAAGCATACGCTTATTTAAACCGTGACGCTTTAATTGCTTAGTAATCAAATGATTTTTAGCAATAAAGAATTTTTCTATTCTTGTATAGGAAGAAAGCTCAATAATTTCCATTCTGTCAATTAATGGTGCAGGAATACTGTCAAGTGAGTTAGCCGTTGCAATAAACATACAACGGGATAAATCAACCTCCATTTCAACAAAATGGTCTCTAAAGGTCTTGTTTTGCTCGCCGTCAAGCACCTCAAGCATAGCAGATGCAGGGTCGCCACGAGAATCGGATGTCATTTTATCAATTTCGTCAAGAACCATTAGTGGATTAGATGTCTTGCACTCGATTAATGCATTAATAATTCTGCCGGGCATAGCCGCAACATAGGTTTTTCTGTGACCTCTTATATCAGATTCGTCACGCACACCACCAAGAGATACACGAACATATTTTCTCTTAAGTGCAGTTGCGATAGAAGAGCATAGGGATGTTTTACCAACACCGGGAGGACCAACAAGACAAATAATTTGATTTTTAATATCAGGATTCATTTCCTTAACGGCAATAAATTCAAGTATTCTTTCCTTAACCTTTTCAAGCCCATAGTGGTCTCTTTCAAGAATTTTTCTAGCGTTTGCAACGCTTGTCTCATCCTTAGAATATTTTTCAAAAGGAATTTCAAGACAGGTTTCAAGATATGTACGCAAAACTGCGCTTTCAGGAGAGCCAAACGGTGCTTTGTTAAATTTAATAAGCTCCTTAAGTAGCTTATCCTCAACCTTTTTAGGAAAATGCTTTGATTTAATCTGTTCGTAAAGCTCCTCGGCCTCGCTTTGTGAGTCACCACCAAGCTCGGCTTGAATTGCCTTCATCTGTTCTCGAAGGAAATATTCCTTTTGATGCTCCTCAATGCTTCTTGCTGCCTTTTTCTTAATGGAGGTTTCCAGCTTAATTAGCATTATCTCCTTTTCCATAAGAGATATTGCAAGCTCGGCACGCTTATATTCGTCAAATTCCTCGAGTAGAGCATATTTATCGTTTGAGTCAGTTAAAACGGTAGCGCCAACAAGGTCGGATAAAAAGCTAATGTCCTGAGCCTTGTCAATTTCCTTAATTAAATCCTTTGAAGGAGAGGAGAAAATAGATACAGTTTCCTTAGCCTTTTCCTTTAAAACATTTAGTAGTGCGATTCCTTCTTCGTCACTGTAGCCTTCAATTTCAAGTAGTCTTGTGCGAACATCACACATATAATAGCCACTTACTGCAAAGACATTAATTGTAATTGCTCTGCAAATGTTATCTAAGGTAACAGACAAAGTACCATTTCGTCTTGTTATTTGCTTAATTCTGGCTACAGTGCCCACCTCATAAAGATTTTTTGTGTCAATTTTAACTTCAAATGGATTTTTTTGAGTAGCTAAAAAAACAGGCGAACCGCTTTTCTCGCTGGATTCTATAGCAGCCTTTACTGCTGGAGTTAAAGCGTCAATAGTAATAGAAATTTTTGGGTAAGCGAACACAACTCCCGTAAGAGGGATCAAAGGTAAAGTCATATGCTCGCCAAATTCATTATATTTTATCATTAGGTATCCTTTCAGCAATCATAAGTATTCGCATGTAAGACAGTCTTTAGGGTTATTTAAGCCTGCCTATAAGATTGCTAGAATACAGTATAACATAAAATATAAAATTTTTCTATAGTTATTTTAAAAAATATAAGAAAATATTTGACTTAAATGGGAAAATGGTGTAAAATATAAGCTAGTATTAGAAGCAAGGAGACAAATAATGGCATTTGATGCAGGAATGCTTCGCTTAGTTGTGAATGAAATTAAAGAGCTAGGCGAATGTAAAATAGAAAAGGTATATCAGCCCTCAAACGACGAAATCGTATTAATGCTACATTCATTAAAAAGAAACGTTAAGCTACTTATAAATGCAGGCTCAAATTATCCGAGAATAAATATAACCGAGGCACAAACGGAAAATCCGCAAAAGGCACCAATGCTATGTATGCTGCTTAGAAAGCATATTAGTGGCGGTAAAATGACAGATGCAAGGTGCTTGGGTTATGAAAGAGTGTGTCAGCTCGAATTTGATGCATACGACGAAATGGGCTTTAGAGTAAAGAAGTATTTAATTTGTGAAATTATGGGAAAATACAGTAACATAATTTTAACCGATGCAGATTATAAAATACTTGCACTCTTAAAAGCGGTCGATTTTACAACTAGCGATAAAAGACAACTGCTTATTGGAATGAAATATGAGCTTCCGCCAAAGCAAGATAAATTAGATACAATAAATGTAACTAAAGAGCAATTTGAAGGAAAATTCAATGAAGCATCAAGGGAAATGAAATGCGATAAATTTATCACATCTAATTTTCTTGGAATAGCCCCATCAACTGCAAGACAGCTAACCTACACGGTGTCAAAATCTCACGACGCGCAGCTTTTTGAAGTTAAAAAACAGATACTCTGTGACACTTTTTTAGATTTTACAGAGAAAATGCGCAATATGGATTTGAAGCCATATTTAATTGTAGATGAGCAGGGAAATCAATTTGAGTTTTCATATTTCCCTTTAGAATATTTAGGTAGTAAATACAAAAGCATTGAATACGAAAGCTTTTCAAGGCTAATTGATGCCTACTACTCAAAAAAGGGTCAAAACGAAAGAATTAAGCAAAAATCAAGCGATATTTTAAGACTATTAATTAACGCAGAATCAAGAATTACTAAAAAAATCTCATTACAAACCGAGGAAATTGAGCAATGCGAGGAAGCGGATAAGTATCGCATAATGGCAGACCTTATCACCGCCAACCTTCATATGATTAAAAAAGGAGTTTTAAGCGCTAAGGTTATTAACTATTATGATGATGAATGCCCAATGATAGATATTCCACTTGACGAAAAGCTGTCCCCGTCTCAAAACGCGCAAAAATACTACAAAAGGTATAATAAGCTTAAAAAAGCAAAAACAGAGCTTGCAAAGCAAATCGAAATTGCAAAAAATGAGCTAGAATATATCTCAACCGTATTTGAATCATTAACCAAGGCAGAGAAGGAAAGTGACCTTTTACAGATACGTGACGAGCTTTTTCACAGTGGCTATGCCTCAAAAATGAAAAATTATGTTCAGTCAAAGCAAGGTTCGCCTCAACCGCTTAAATTCAAAACAAGCAGTGGCTATACCGTGCTCTGTGGCAAGAATAATATACAAAACGATTACATTACAACCAAGCTTGCGGAAAAATCCGATTGGTGGTTCCATGTCAAAAATCTTCCTGGCTCTCATGTGCTTTTACAAGCCCACGGCGAAGAGCCTGACGCAAAGGACTTTACCGAGGCTGCCGAAATTGCAGCTTATTATTCAAAAGCTGAGGGCAACAATATAGCAGTTGACTATACAAACGCAAGGCATGTAAAAAAGCCTACCGGCTCAAAGCCTGGATATGTAATCTATCATGTTAACTGGACTGCATATGTCACACCCGACGAAAAACGCATAAAGGAAATGCAACAAAAATAGCACCCTGTATCAATAAAACAATAAAAATCTCACCGTGGGGTGAGATTTTTTGTTAATTTAGTTTTCCTCTATACTGTAACAGTGACATTAAAATTTGTGCGGTTTGTGAGCGAGAAAGAGGAGAATTTGGATTGATTTTACCGTTTTCTGTGGCTATAATTCCAATACTATTTAGCGCATTTAATGCTTCCTTTGCATAGCTTGGTATATCTTTTTCGTCAGAAAAGGCTTTTGCATCATTTGTTGCTTTTGCACCAATGATTTTATTTATTATTACAGCCGCCTCTGCTGTTGCGATTTCTTTTTTAGGATTAAAATGTAGTCCGTCAGCCTCGTTTGTGCCTGTAATTATGCCTAAAGATATTGCCGCCTCAATATAGCCTCTATATTCAGGAGCTATATCGTCGTTATCTGCAAATCTGGTAACATCAAGGGTAGGTACATTTTTTGCACCCATTGTAAGCATAACTAAATATACAAATTCTTCTTTTGTTACAATTTCATTTGGGTTAAAGGAAAATGAGCCATCTTTATTTTCTGTACATTCCATAATATCAAATTCCTTCATAACTAATACTGCGTTTAAATATTTGTCATTTTCTATATCGTTAAAAACAAGACTAACTCTTAGCTTATCAATTTTTATGCTTACGGTGCAGGTTTCTGAATAATTACCGTAGCTGTCCATAACTCTATACGAAAAAGCATCTGTGCCCTTAGCATCTAGATATGGAGTATATTTGTAATCCCCTGTTGTAGTGTTTGTTAATGTCACAAGTCCCTTTTTAGGATAATTTACAATTTCAAATTTTAATTCGTCACCGTCAGGGTCATAGCCTGATAACGTACCGTAATTTGATATATTTTCCTGTGTCCAGGTGCTTATTACATCACCGTTTGACGCAACAGGAGAAAAATTCACGCTTTTTGTGGTCTTTAACGAGCACGCGATTTCATAACCACTATTATTTGGTTCAAAATAAAAAACTGATGCTGATTCCTCTGTATTTGCTGAAACAAATTTTAAAAGTGAAAAATCCTCTCTAAAAATAACTTGATTCTCCACCACATATAAATTTCCTAGCATTAATCTGCCCTCAGTCTCACTAGGCAAGCTACATATAGTAATAGATTTTACATTAGCACCTAAAGATGTGTCAAAATCATATGTATCAAATACAATTTCTCCATTTTGTAAAATTCCTGTTTTAATCATTTCATTTTCTGTTGCAATTACATCAATGGCAGGGGATATTTTATCACTTGCTGAAATCCCGATACACAAAATGCAAGCACAAATAATTGTAAAAATAATAAATTTTTTCATATTATGCTCCTTTTTTCTTTATGGTAAATTATATTATAAATTTTTTCAAAAAATACATATACTTACAAAAATAGAAAACATTGTTCCTTGCACAAAATTAATTCAAGGCATATAATATTTAAAAGAGAGGTGACAAAATGGAAATACTACGAATAGGAAAGCACGCAATTAAAATTTCCTTGAATATAGATGAAACTAAGGAGTACAGAATTTTAGATAGTGATATACTTGAAGAGGATGAAATAAAGGAATCCTTTTCAAAGCTGCTTTTAAAGGCAAAGGAAACGGTTGATTTTTCATATGCAGGCAGAAAAATATTTACTGAAATATTTCCATCTAAGGATGGTGGCTGTGAAATATATATAAGCTGTATCAGTATGGAGGCAGAAAAGGCGGTGTATAAGGATAAAAATCAACAGCTTGATAACAAAAAGCCCAAATCAGTATTATCAATATTCGATTTTGAAAATATAGAAAATCTTTTGCAGGCGTGCTATAGATTAAAGGAAATCAAATATAAAAACAAAAGCTCGGTTTATTACGATATCGACAAGAAAAGATACTATATGATTTTAGAGGACATATACATAAAGGATATCAGATATTCCTTTCTACTTGAATATTCTAAATACATTAAGGGCAGTATTGCTAGCTACATAAAAGAGCATTATAAATGCATTTTAAAAAAGGATGGTGTTAAGGTTTTATCAGCCTTGACATAATAAATTACATATTCTTAAAGCAAGCTCATTACCTGCTAGAATTGCTTCATCAATAGAGTTTGAAAAAGCACCCACATCAATACGCATTGAGATTGGACTTATATTTTGCGTCAATTCAAATTTTGATAATGTAACATCATAAACCAAATCGCTGTTGTTTTCAGCCAGCTTGCTTGCAAAGGAAAGATTTTTGTGCCAAAATGTTTTATTTTCGTCACTGCTAGACCCTATAATAAGCTTGATTTGAGCAATATCCTTGCCGTTTATATTGGATACCATTTTATTCATGGACAAATCGTCATTGATTATAATATCTCTTGAAACATCAAAAACATATGAAATGCTAGGATACATTTTTAAAGCTTGGTTTAAAGCTTTTTCAAATTCAACATTTGAATTATAAATACTGCCGTTTGCAAATATATCGTCAATATGTATGGTGTTTATGTTATTGTCGTTCAATGTATCGCAAATTATCTTGCCCACCAACGAAATATTATTTTCATTACTGTAAAAGCTATCGTCAGTATAGTAATAGCTACCGTTTGAATATGCTTCCCTGCAAGCAGAATGTATAATTAAAACAACAGGCGCTTCGTTCCCATATTGCTTATATATGTCGTTCGCTAAGATGTGGCTATTTGAATAATCGAAATCAAGACTAATTTCGGCTTCATTTGATATTTCTGTGAAATTGCCTGTGTTAGAAATAATCTCAAAAGCATCACTAGGAATTGTAAATATATCCTCTGGGGGTGATACTACACCACTATCACTAGACAAGCTATCACTATCAATTATACTGCTATCAAAGGACGGCTCGTTATTATTTCCGCTTGAGAATTTATCAACAATTTTATTTGCCATTACCTTAATTTCATTTAAATTTCTATAAACAAAATAGCATAAGCCCATAATTAGAACAAAGCAAAGAAGCCTTTTAAAGAAAAAATGCTTCTTTCTTTTTTTCTTTCTTTTAACCACTAAAACAGAGTTTTCTGAAATATCATCGGGTATAGTGGGAATTAACTCGTTATTATCCATATCTACCTCACATCTTTTTTATCTAATATATTTAAGTAATTTCATTTTTATTCTTAAATGCCAGCTCTATAGCATTTGAAATAATAGATGCAAGAGAAGAAACGATAATGTCGCTATCCTTAGGAGATACAAAGAAATTACGGTTATTATTTAAAATTTCCTCTAATTCATAGGAGATATTTTCAATTTTCGCTTCATTTAAAGCTTCATAAATTAAAGTAGAGGAGTCAATCACTGTAGGTACACCAATTGATATTACTGGTATGCCTAGTGTGCTTTTGCTAATTTCCTTTTTTGAATTGCCTATTCCACTGCCTGGACATATGCCGCTATCTGAAATTTGAATGGTTGTACATAATCTGTCTAAGCCCTTAGAAGCAAGGGCATCAATGATTAAAACCAAGTCCGCATTAACCTGTCTTGAAATGGCTAAAACAGAATCATACGCTTCAATCCCGCTTTCTCCCATAACGCCGGGAGAAATTAAAAAGCTTTTATAGTCATTATAAACATCTAAATGTCCTGTAGCGTCTAAATTGTCAATAACTAGAGGTCCTAACGAATCAGAGGTTATATGTCTATTACCAAGACCACAAATAAGCACCCTACAAGGCGTTTTTTTATACTTGTATATTAATTTTTTTAGTTCTTGAGAAATAATCTTTTCTAAATCAATAATAAATTCCTTTTCATAAAGCCATACTCTCCCACAGTAAATGGTAATATACTTCCCAATGCTTCTTTTTATTATGCTAGCGCCTAGCTCGTTAATAATATTTAACTCAACAGCTTCAATACCACCGTGGTTTCTTGTTTCTATTTTTACGCCACCAAAGTCCCCCTGCTTTAAATTCTTAGGTATTGCTTCACAAGCTAAGTCTGTTCTAGAATAAAACATAAAAATTCCTTTCAATTAACAAAAATAATAGTTGAATATTAAAGTCAAATGTGATATTATATTAAAGTATCGACAAAAAACGAGGGAGAAAAGAAATGCAAATACCAATGGTAGATAAAAACGAGATAAAAATTTTTATTTTATATCTTATGGACAGAATAGGATATCCTCTTAGCTGTGCTGATGTTTGCTCAATTATGCATCAGGAAAATGTAGTTAGCTATTTTGACTGTGCCGATTGCTTTGCTGAGCTTATAGATATGTCGCATGTAATTGAGATTGAAAAAAGCGAATCAGGAGAAGCACTATATATCGTTACCGAAACAGGAAAAGCAATAGCAACCGAGCTAAATGATACATTATCCCCGGGCATTAAGGAGGCAAGCTATCGCAGTGCAATAAGACACCTGTCATTTAGAAAAAGAAATGCTGCAATTGACTGCTATTATAAATCACTTGAAAACGGCAAGTATCTTGTTCATTGCGAAATAACAGAGAATGGTCGCAGAGTGCTTGACATAAATGTAGAGGTTGACTCTAAGGTAGAGGCAGACAATATGATGGTGAATTTTAGAAGAAAGCCTGAAATAGTATTTAGAGGCACTTTAGCACTTGTATCTGGTGAAAAGAATTATATTTTCGAATAAAAGCTACCGTAATGTACATTTGTATGTTACGGTTTTTTTACAAATAATTTTAAAATTTTGTCATTTTGCACAAAATAATGTAAAAAAATTAAAAAAAATTAAAGAAAGTGCAAAAAACTATTGACAAAACTTAAATAATTTGCTAAAATAATTTTATCATATAAATATAAATAGGCAAATTATATGATTTTTCTGGGAAAAGAGGAGCTATGGAAAAAAATATTACTGAGCTTATATTGAAAATAAGAAATGGTGATAATGGCGCCTTTGAATTATTATGTGAGCAGTATAATGCTCTTATAGATAGTATGTCCAGAAAATATTCTAGTATGTATCCTGACGAAAATGATTTAAGTGACGATTTTTCCCAGGAAGCAAAGCTAGCATTTTATAATGCGGCGTTAAAGTATAACATCGAGGACGAGAAGGTAACATTTGGAGCATATGCAAAGGTTTGTATAAGGAATAGACTTGTTTCTTATTTAAGACGTGCAAGCTCTAAAAAAAGACGCAAATGCGATAGTGGTGATTCAATGGAAGGTGAAACACCACAGGACACTGTTATTCAGCATGAGCTTGAAAAAAAGCTTTTATCTTTGGCAGAGACGGTTTTATCTAACTACGAAATGCGTATTTTTAAGATGTACGCACAAGGGGCTAGGGCTAAAGAAATCTCAGCAAAAATAGGCAAGGATGAAAAATCAGTTAATAATGCGATTTTCAGAATCAGGTCGAAGCTAAAAAAACAGTCTAACAACGGTACCTAGCTTAATGCTTTGTATAAATTATACCGAATGAGGAGAGTAAAAATGTTCGAGGACAAGACATTAGTGTGCAAAGAATGTGGAGCAGAGTTTGTGTTCACAGCAGGTGAGCAGGAGTTCTACGCAGAAAAGGGCTTCCAAAATGAGCCACAAAGATGCAAAACTTGCAGAGATGCAAGAAAGAATGCAGCAAAAGCTCCAAAGGAAATGCACGAAACAGTATGTGCGAATTGCGGTAAGGTAGCAAGAGTTCCTTTCCAACCAAGCAACGACAGACCTGTTTACTGTAGCGAATGCTTCGCAGAAATGAAAAATCAGTAATTGCTATTTTTGGATAAAACCGATAATTAAATTTATGATTTTAAATCACATCTTTACTAGTGTAAAGATGTGATTTTTTTGTCAAAAGCACTGTACAAAATAAATAATATATGTTAAAATATAATAATACTACGATTATGTTGTTTGGAGAGAATAAAGTGAAGGATAAAAAATTCAATTATAGAAAGAATGATAGCTATAAGAAAAACGATAGCTACAGAAATCGTGATAATGGATTTAACGAGGAAAAAGAGGACAATGGAATTGTTGTTGGAAGAAATGCTGTTAGAGAGCTTTTAAAAAGCGACAGAGCAGTTGATAAAATATATGTTAGAAAAGGCGACAGAGAAGGCTCAATTACTGTATTAATTGCAGAGGCTGCAAATAAAAATATACCTATTATTGAAGCAGAGCCTCAAAAGCTTGATAATTTAGCCGAGGGAGCTAATCACCAAGGAATAGTTGCGCTTGCCTCAATGAAGGAATATTCTTCAATTGACGATATGCTAGCTTTAGCTAATGAGAGAAACGAAAAGCCTCTTATAGTAATATGTGACTCCATTGAGGACCCACACAACCTGGGGGCAATTATTAGATGTGCCGAATGTGCAGGAGCCCACGGAATTGTAATTCCAAAGCGTCGTTCTGTTGGTATTACACCAACTGTTTATAAATCCTCAGCAGGCGCAATTGAGCATATGCTAATTGCTAAGGTTTCAAATCTCAATTCAACTGTTGAAGAATTAAAGGAAAAGGGACTTTGGATTTACTCAGCAGAGGCTGGAGGAACACCTTATTATGAAACTGACTTTAATTGTGGATGCGGTATCATTTTAGGCTCGGAGGGCAACGGTGTATCAAGACTGCTTAAGGAAAACAGCGATTTTATAGTATCAATCCCAATGTACGGAAAGGTAAACTCACTAAATGTTTCTACCGCCGCATCTGTAATTCTATGTCATGCTGCTAGAATTCAGAGAAGCTAAACGACTTAAAATAATTCTAAAAAGGAGGAAATATGAGGGCAGAGGAATTTGACCAAATCAAGATGGAATTAGATAATAGTACTGACGATTTAATAAAAGTAGCTCCCCCTATCGAAGCTAAGGAAACACATCATAAAAAACCAAAGCGTCAAAGCGATTCACAAAGCATATCTATAAATACAGAGCTTTTAAATGATGACGAGGACGATACACTTGTATCCCCTAAAAAGGATGTTTTTGACAAGCTAACTGGCAACTATACCAAGGAGTTTCACTACACCGACCATGATGGTGAGGACGGAATAAGCATTGATGATACATATAAAAGCTCATCAAGCGCTGACCAACATTTCTTTTCTACATTTGGCTTAAGCAGTGGTAACCAGCCTAGTATAACCATTGACGAAAAAACAGGGCAGTCAAGCTCAGAGATTGATACTCTACAGGGCGATATTCATTCCGATTATTATGAGTATACAGATAGACAACAGCGGAAAGAAATTATTGGTATGTATAAATTTGCCAAGAAAAACATAAAAACCAAAACGATACTTGCCTCTGTTTTTGCTGTAATTTTATTTTTAATTGAGAATATTGGATTATTTATAAAAAATCCAACAGGCTTTTTAGCAAATCCTTATGTGATGACCGTTTCAAATATTGTTGTTTTTTTGGCATGTATTGCATTTGCCTACGAACAGCTTTATCACGGTATAAAATCTATTTTCTCAAAGGATTATATACCTGAATCAGTTGCAGTGGTTTCTGTTTCGTGCTCAATAGTGCACTCGCTATTAACACTACTGTTTATTACATTTGGCAATGAACCAAGGCTATATAATTTTCCTGTTGCAGTTACTGTTGTGATGGTGCTTTTATATTCATACATAAATGTCGCAAGAGAAAAGTATGGCTTTAGCGTTGTATCGTCAAAGGATGTAAAATTTTATCTGGAAAAGGTAATTAAGGGTGATGATGAGGCTGAAACAGAAACCTTTTCATCAACCGGTGGAGAATTTGCTGGTGAAATTGCAAGAGTTAAAAAAACAGCCTTTGTAAAGGGCTACTTTTCTAATACAAACAGCACACCAAATCTACATTCTTATCTAGGAATTTATTATACATTTTCACTATTAGTTCCGGCTGTTTTAGCGATTATTTCATTGTTTAGAATAGAGGAATATTTCTTTAAGGCGTTAACAATATGGCATATCGGAGTTTTGCTTATGCTTCCTGTTGGCGTGCTATTCTCATACAGCGTTCCGTTCCTAATAGGCAATAGACGTCTTTATAATGATGAGGTTGCAATTATTGGAGAAAACGCAATAAACGATTTTGCATCAACAAATCTTGTATCAGTAAATGATACAACTGCTTTTTTGCCATATAATGTTAAGCTAACAAATTTTCAAGTGTTTAACGGCTTCAAAACAGAGAAGGTATTATACTATGCTGCAAGTGGCTTCGCAACAGTAGGAGGACCTCTTTCAGATGTTTTTGACTCCGCTACAAGAGATGCCTTCCAAAAAAGCAAAAAAACAAGGTTTGTATGCTCAGGAAGAAGCTATCTATGTATAAAAATTGATGGAGACACCATAATTTTTGCTGATAGATACGGTATGTCATCACAGGGCATTGATGTTGGCTCGGAAAAGGAAGAGGACGACGACATTAGCATAATGTATATGGCATGTAACGGAACACTTTGCTCTAAAATGTATTTAAAGTATACAATTGACGAGGAATTCGTAAATTCGGCTTTATTTTTAAACAAAAACAAAATAGGTGTCGGTATTCGTACCTTTGACCCTAATATTAACAATGAGCTTATTAAATGGCAGGTAAATCAAAAGAAGTTTGATATTAAGGCAATTCGCCTAACAGATGAGGACGAGGTTCCTGTTACAACTGCAAAAAGTGAAGGTAAGATTGTAACTAGAGGACAATCCAAGTCATTACTTAAAGCAATACCTGTATGTAAAAGAATTGCAAAAATCAGAAAGGTAACAAGGGCATTTAAAATTATTTCATCAATTCTTGGTGCTACATTGGTTGGACTTCATATCTTTGGTAAAATCACAGCTACAGCATCAGTGCTTATAGCAGGCTATTACTTAGCTTTAATTCTGGTAATGGCACTAATAACATTAGTAGCAATGCCCTCTTTAAAATAAAATGCAAAACATTAGCACAATTTTAAAATCAGTCCAAAAGCCGGGTAGATATACAGGTGGTGAATTTGGACAAATTGTAAAGGATAAAAGCAAAATGAAATTAAGAGTTGCATTTTGCTTTCCCGATACCTATGAAATAGGGATGTCAAACCTAGGTGTTAGAATACTTTATGGGGCACTAAATCAGTTAGACGATGTGTGGTGCGAAAGAGTATATGCGCCTTGGCCTGATATGGAGGAGCAAATGAGGAAGAACAATATTCCTTTATTTGCCCTCGAAAGCAAGGATAGTGTTAAGGATTTTGATATTATGGCAATTTCCTTACAATATGAGCTTTGCTATACTACAGCAGTGAATATGATTGATTTGGCAGGACTTCCTATATATGCAAGGGATAGAGACGAGAATATGCCGATAATTTTGGGCGGCGGTCCTTGCGCATATAACGCCGAGCCTGTTGCAGACTTTTTTGATATTTTCAGCATAGGCGAGGGCGAGGAAGCACTCCCTGAGCTAGCTAAGCTATATATGCAAATGAAGGAAAATGGCACATATACAAAATCTGCCTTTCTTCGTGAAGCCTCACATCTAAAGGGCTTTTATGTTCCGTCTCTTTATAATGTGGAATATAACGATGATGGCACTATAAAGCTATTTGAGCCTAAATATGAGGATGTACCTAAAAAGGTAGAGAAGAGAGTGGTGGAGGACCTAAACACCTCATATTTCCCTTTAAAGCCCATTATGCCGTACATTGAAACTGTTCATGACAGAATAATGCTTGAAACCTTCCGTGGCTGTATTCGTGGATGTCGCTTCTGTCAAGCGGGAATGGTATTTAGACCTGTAAGAGAAAAAAGCGCCGAGGTTTTAAATAAACAAGCAAAAGCGATTTATGAAAACACAGGCTACACGGAAATTTCCCTTACCTCACTTTCAATAAGCGATTATTCATGTCTACATGAGGCTACTGATATGCTTCTTGAGTGGACAAATCCTAAAAAGGTAAACTTGTCCTTGCCATCTCTTCGTGCAGATAGCTTCACTAAGGAGCTAATGCGTAAGGTTAGCTCTATTCGTTCAAGCGGTCTTACCTTTGCACCCGAGGCTGGTACACAAAGACTTCGTGATGCAATAAATAAGAATCTTTATGAAGAGGACCTTATGAATGCAGTTCGTCTTGCCTTTAAGGGTGGAAAAAGCCAGGTTAAGCTCTACTTTATGAATGGCTTACCTACAGAAACCTATGAGGATATTGAGGGCATTTCAACTCTTGCTAAGCGTGTAGTAGACGAATTTTATAAAATGCCAATAAGACCCAAAAAGCCTGTATCCGTAACAGTTAGCGTATCATGCTTTGTGCCAAAGCCACATACTCCATTCCAATGGGAGCCACAAAACAGCCTGGAGGAGCTTCGTAGTAAGCAAATGTTCCTTGCTGAAAAAATTACCGATAAAAAGATAAGATACAATTGGCACGAGGCAAAGGTTTCTCGCTTAGAGGCAGTGTTCTCAAAGGGAGATAGAAAGCTATCAAAGGCAATAGCCGAGGCAGTTAAGCGCGGTATGAAATTTGATGCTTGGGACGAATACTTTAGCTATGATAATTGGATGGATGTATTCGCTACCTGTGGCATAGACCCGGATTTCTATGCAACTCGTCGAATGAGCTATGATGAAATTCTTCCTTGGGATGTAATTGATATAGGAGTAAATAAAAGCTTCTTAATTTCCGAAAGCAAAAAAGCCTACGAAAACGCTACCACACCAAACTGTAAGGAAAAATGCTCAGGCTGTGGTGCTAACAAGCTTGGAAAGGAGCTAACATGGTGTCCGAAAAGAAAATAGAATCAGAAATGCTTCCTGTAAGAGTAAAATTCTCAAAAAAAGGGAATTTAATGTACATATCACACCTTGACCTTGCTAAAACAATGCAAAGAATAATGGTGCGCGCGGATATTGATATTTGGTATAGCGAGGGCTTTAATCCTCAGCCTAAAATCGTGTTTGCAGTGCCGCTTCCTGTAGGTGTTGAAAGTGATTGTGAGCTTTTAGATATTAGAATAAATACTCCTATGGACTTAAATGAAATCAAAAACCGCATTTCTAAGAATTTTCCTGACGAAATGAAGGTGCTTGATGTTTATGTTCCTGAGCTAAAATTCAAGTATTTAGCCTATATTGATTATACAATTAAGCTAAATTCTCCTAAAATCACAGAACAAACTGCAAATGATGTAGAAAACCTTTTCAAAAACGAATGTAATGTAACTAAAATTACAAAAAGCGGAAACGAAAAGGTAGTAAATCTTTGCGAATTTATTAATTCATTAAAGGCAGAGTATAGTAACGGCAAAATAATAATTAGCACAGTATTATGTGCCGACGGTGAAAGATACTTAAACCCTGAGCTTTTAATTGAAGCGATTAAGAAAAACCTCAATATTCTTATATCAGATACAACAGACGAGTATTATTCAATATTAAGAAACAAAATGCTAAATTCTGACTTAACCGAGTTTAAATAAATTTAAGACACTCCAAAGCGAATTTGGAGTGTCTTATGTATTATTTATTAAATATCTGCTTAATTATTATAGAAGCAATACCGCAAAGAATACCGCCAACAGGGAATACAACCCAAGCAGGATGCCATAAATTGCCAATAAAGCCCATTAGTAAAAATGAAATTGTGGCTACCATCATAATTATACCACTGATAGTATCCTCTAGCCTGATGCTTTTTCGAACCTCTTCGCTTATATGTTCGGTGTTGTAGCCTTCCTTTATACATTCCTCGTTGTATTCCTTAATGTTGTATTTTGAATGCTGCATTCCTGAATAAACATATAAGAAAACTGCAATAGATATTAAAAACAAAAATAATGATACAGAAAATAGCTCCCATGCTTCAACACTAAATCCCGCCGGTGCGTATCCTTCGTTAAAATTCATAATAATTATTGAAATAACTCCAATAAAAATTAGTATTGTAGCGCTAGCAATATAAAAAGGAAATTTTTTCATAAAGCCTCTGTTAGCTCCGTCTGGATATGGCTCAATATTTGGATGCTCTCTCATAAATCCGTCGTGAGAAATACCGCCTATAATGAATAATGTAACTGATACGGTAATAAGCGAAAGCAAAACTATAATGCCAACAAGCTCTGAAATAAATGCATTTATTAAAAGAAGCAGAGAAACTCCCAAAATAATCAATGCTACACCGAATGAAATAAATAAAGAGAATTTATTCATATGCTTATCGTATTCATTTATTGTAAAATTGACGTCATTATTTGAATTTAAAGATATTTTTTTCTCCGCCTGTCCTCGAACAAGCGTATCCATATCACATTCAAATAAGTCGCAAAGCTTAATTAATGTATCCATATCGGGGAAAAAGCTGTCATTTTCCCATCTTGACACTGTTTGCCTGGAAACACATAACTTTTCAGCTAGCTCCTCCTGTGTAATTTTTAATTCTTTTCTGTAGTAAACTACATTTTCGCCAAAGCTCATATTTTGCACCTCCTGTGGCTTTTTCTATATTTATTTTACAATATACATAGAAAAAAATCAATCAAATTTGGGTTGCTTTTTGCAAAAATAATGTAACATTTAATGTTACATTACGTAAAAATGATAAAAAACAGACACTCCGTCTAAATGCCACGCTGGCGAAGGGAGTGTCTGTTTTATTTACGCCTTTGCAAAATCCTTATCCTTTAAAGGAGCAAGCTTGCTTCTGTCGAGCACCTTAATTGCATTTTCATCAGTATTAAGTAGCTCTAAAAGCTTGTCAAAGGTAATAATTTCAATTTCGCTACCGGATTTTATAGCATTTAATGCTTTTTCCTTACGGTAGCATTTATATTCCTTGCCATTTTTGTCAATTAAATCATATGTGACAAAAACATCGCAAGCATAAGCACGCTTGGTGTATTTAGCGCCATTTTCTGCAAGCAGAGAAATAATATTCATCATTTCATTGAAATGATAATCCTCATAAAGACCACTTAAGCAAACTCGTTTACAAGAAAGAGAGGAGTCTGATTTTCGATTTACATATACCTTTTTTGCATATGCGTTAATCTCATCATAGTTGCCCTCAACTCTGTAAACCCAGTTTGAACGAAGACTACCAGTCAGCTTTTCCATTTTAGAAAGCTTGTGTAGCTTTTGCTCTTCTTTGAATTTTAAATATTCGGATTCAATTTCCCCGTTTTTACATTTTCCTTGACAGTGAGGATACTTTTCGATTAATTCCTTAACAGTAAGTCCTGCTTCTTCACAGAGCCCCTTTAAAACACGCATTGTAAAATAGGAATCATCATCACTTTTATGTATCTCTTGCGATTCAGTAACACCGTATTCTGCCGCACATTTAATTAATGCAGGAGTATTATCGAGCCCCTTAAAATCAGTGTAAATTCGTTGAACATCAATAAATTCATAATCAAACATTTCCTTAGCATATCTTTTGCACTCACTCTTAATATATCCGGCATCAGATAAAACAGAGAAGCCAAAGTTCATACAATGCTTATCGGTTAAAAGATTACGAATTTTTTTGTAAAAATGTATAAAATCAGGAGAAGAATTAAATGTCTTTTCATCATAGGCAAGAACTATGCCGGGATGATTTTTGTGACCGAATAAATGAAATTTGGAATGAGGATTCATAGGAATATCTCTTTTCTCAAGAATTTTAAATCTCTCATCAGTTACAACATAGCCGAATGAGCAAATTTTGCCATTACCGTGAAAGCAATTGGCACATTCAATGTCGAAAAAAACATATTTCATTATAAAGTCCTAATTTCTTTTATATTTCGTGTCTGCCTTGAATAGCACGGAAAAGAGTAACAGAGTCTGCATACTCAATATCAGCGCCAACAGGCAAGCCGTTAGCAATTCTTGTAACCTTAATATCAAGCGGCTTAAGCAATCTTGAAAGATACATAGCTGTAGCCTCACCCTCAACCGTTGCATTAGTTGCCACAATTACCTCAGTTACATTATCATTGTTAATTCTGTCAAGTAATTCCTTGATTTTTAATTTGTCAGGTCCAATTTGCTTCATAGGAGAAATTGTACCGTGTAAAATATGATAAACCCCGTTATATTCCTTAACCTTTTCAATAGCAATCAAGCTTTGATAATCCTCAACCACGCAAATTAAAGAATGATCTCTTGTGCTTGATGCACAAATAGGGCATAGCTCCTCGCTTGAAATGTTTTGACAGCATTTGCATATGCCAACCTTAGTTTTTACATCTAAAATTGCTTGTGCAAAATCAAAAGCCTCGTTATTTTCCATATCGAGTATGGAAAATGCCATTTTCATAGCGCTTTTTTTGCCTACTCCGTCAAGAGAACGGAATTTTTCAATTAAATCCTGTAGCGGTTTAATTAATGTATCCATTAAAATAAGCCACCCATACCGCCTAAAGGACCGCTAATCTTAGCCATTTCTGCATCAGTAGTTGTGTTTACCCTCTTTATTGCCTCATTTACCGCTGCAACAATAATGTCAGATAATGTTTCAATATCGTCAGGGTCAACTATTTCCTCGGCAATATCCATAGATAAAATTTCACGCTTACCGTTAATCTTTACCTTTACAACACCGCCACCTGCAGATACCTCATATTCCTTTTCCTCAAGCTCAGCCTGCTTAGCCTGCATTTCCTCTTGCATTTTTTGAGCCTGCTTTAGCATTTCGTTCATGCTAGGACCCTTTGGAACCATCGCCTTCATAATAAATCTCCTTTATATTAGAATTCGTCTAAATCAGACCTTTCAGATTTAGATTTTTTAAAAACAATTTCAATTTGTGTAATTGAGTTAATATTTATATCACAGCAGAGCATAGCATCAAAAATTGATTTTTTATTTTTATCCATAGCCAGCATAGTTGCCATTAGCTTTGCAGTTGTAAAGATATAGAATTTATCGTGTTTTTTGGAATAAATGCAGTCACAGCTCTTTAAAAAGCTTCCAACTGCCGCATCCCTTTCCTCTACCTTTCCTATAATATCGTCCCAATTATCAAGCTTGTAGCTATTGCCACCCTCGCTAGTCTCGCTTTTTTGTGATTCGGTATTTTCCTTAATTTCATAAGGTTCGTCTGCTATTTCCTCGTCGCTTTCTACCTCACGAACGGGCTTTGTATCGTTATCACTCTTGATTTCCTCTTTTATAGGAGTAATAACACCCTTTGAAAGTAATGTAACCTTATCCTCAAGTGAAGCAAGCCTTGATAAAATAGCATCATTAGAATCGCTTAATTTTGGGTCACACATCTTCATTAGCGTAATCTCGGCAATTAAACGCTTGCTAGAGGGGTTACGCATCATGTTTGAATAAGCATCATCAAGCAGTGAAGCGTGATAAATTAGCGTTGCCATATTAAATAACGAGCTTGTATCCTCAAGTAACTTGGCTTCCTGTGGTAATAAATCAAGATATTTAGCACTGCCGGAGGATTTTTGAACCATCATATCTCTATAAAAGGAGGTCAAATCAGCAAAGAAAACTAAAATATCCTTAGAGGAAACAACAATATCATTAATAGTATCAAAAAGCAGGGAATACCTCTTTTCAGCAATATTCTTAGCTACAGCACACATCTTATCATAAGGGCTTGTACCTAAAATGTTATTAACAAGCTCACCTGTAATAGTAGTGTGAGAGCCTGCGCAAAGCTCCATTAAGCTAATAGCATCACGCATTCCACCCTGTGCAGCCTTTGCAATTAGTGTTGCGCCCTCCTCGGTTAAATCAATATTTTCTTTTGAGGCAATATACATAAGCCTTTCAACAAGAGATTTTACCGAAATTCTGCGAAACTCAAAGCGTTGACAACGGGAAATAATAGTCGCAGGAATTTTGTGTGGTTCAGTTGTAGCAAAAATGTATAAAACATGCTCAGGTGGCTCTTCAATAGTCTTAAGTAGAGCATTAAAAGCACTGTCTGATAGCATATGAGCCTCGTCAATAATGTAAACTCTCTTTTTTAGCATGGCTGGTGTGTACATTACATTATCTCTTAAATCTCTTATGTAATCAACACCGGTATTTGTAGCAGCGTCCATCTCGATAACATCAGTTGTAGCGCCTGTATCAATAGCCTTGCAATTTTTACATTCATTACAAGGATTACCGTTTTGCGGATTTAAGCAGTTTACAACCTTAGCTAAAATTTTAGCACAGGTAGTCTTACCGGTACCGCGAGAGCCTGCAAATAAATATGCGTGTGAGGTAGAATTATGTGTGGCTTCGTGTCTTAAAATAGATGTAATATGCTCTTGACCGTAAACATCGTCAAAAACAAAAGGTCTATATTTTCTGTATAATGCCTGATGCATAATTTACCTCCTAAATTTTACCAAATAAAAACAAGCTGTCATATAAGATCATACACCCGAATTTCGAATTACCCTTACATGCGCTAGCCGATAGCATCCACTCGAGACAAGCACCCTCACGGCACATCATCACAACCACTTAGTGCTGCTTGGTCCCCCATCTGACACGGTTCATAGCCGACAATTGCGTAAGACTCATCTGTCATCATTTCAACTAAAGGTGCTGACCACACAAGAATAACCCTCAAAAACGGGAATTCCCCCCTGCTATAGCGGATTTCAGGTATAGGGCACCGCTACCGCCCCGGCTAGTATGACCTTATATCACAACTTGTTTTATTATAATATATTTTCTATACTGTGGTATTATACCATATAATATATGTAAAAGTCAAGTAAGATTTTAAAAAATCTTAACTTGACAAAAAATTATTAAAAATCAAAAAGCTCCTGTTCAATTTTTAGTAACCTGTTATATTTAGCGTTTCTATCCATTCTACAGGGCGCACCGGTTTTTATAAAGCCTGCATTAACTGCCACCGCAATATCGGCAATTGTTGTATCGTCAGTTTCCCCGGATCTGTGTGAAATGATTGTTTTATAGGAATTATTTTTAGCCATTTTAATTACATCAAGTGTAGAGGAAAGAGAACCGATTTGATTTGGTTTAATTAAAATAGAATTTGCCATTTGTAAATCAAATCCCTTTTGAAGTCTTTTTGTATTAGTCACAAATAAATCGTCTCCCACTAGCATAACTTTATCGCCAAGTAATCTTGTAATTTCTGTCCAACCATTATAATCTTCCTCTGCAAGTGGGTCCTCAATAGAAATAATAGGGTATTTTTTAATTAATTTATCCCATTTTTCAATCAAATCGTGAGATGTGTAACCCAGCTTACTTTTTGGTAAAATATATTTCTTTTCCTCTGTCCACCATTCACTGGATGCAACATCAAGTGCGATTTTTACTTTTTCTGTGTTATATCCGGCATCCTTAATTGCTTGAACAATTAAATCAAGAGCTTCCTCCTCGCTGGATAAATCAGGCGCAAAGCCACCCTCGTCACCAACAGATGTAGAGTAGCCCTCTTTTTTTAATGTGTTTTTTAAGGAAAAATAAATTTCGCATCCTGCTCTTAACATTTCCTTAAAGCTACTAAAGCCTACAGGCACAATCATAAATTCTTGAATATCAATATTATTTGATGCGTGAGCTCCACCGTTTAAAATATTCATCATAGGTACGGGTAATGTAGTTCCAAAAGCACCGCCTAAATATCTATACAGTGGTAGCTTATAGGCATTTGCATGTGCCTTTGCAAGCGCCAATGAAACGGAAAGAGAAGCATTAGCGCCCATTTTTTCCATATTTTCAGTACCGTCAAGAGAAGCAATAATCCTGTCAGCGCCTCTAAAATCAGTATAACCACACTGAATTAAAGCAGGCGCAATAATACTGTTTACATTATTAACCGCTTTAGATACACCCTTGCCAAAATATCTTTTTTTGTCGTTATCTCTTAGCTCAATAGCCTCAAAAATTCCTGTTGAAGCACCGGATGGAACAGACGCAACACCCATAGCGCCACAAGCTAATTGAACTGTAGCCTCAACAGTTGGCATACCTCTTGAATCAATTATTTCTCTTGCCGAAACAGAACATATTCTTAAATCCATAATAAAACTCCTTTGCTTTAATAACTATATTATTGACAAAAATGCTTATTATAAACAAAAAGCATTTTGCAAAATGCAAAATGCCTTTAAAATTATTTATCGTCGTCAGTGGCTACCTTATTTGATTCAACGGTATCTGCCTTAGGCTCGCTTTCAGCAACGATTTCAGCCTCAGCCTTTTGAATGATTTCCTCAGCTACAGTGTTGATAATCTCGTCAACGATTCTTTCCTCAACCTTGTGGATAACATCTTCAGAAACCTTATTTTCAGCCTTAACCTTTTCAACTGTCTCGTGATGCTCGATTCTTTCTTGAGCCTCCAAAGCACCCTTAGCCTTAATAAAGCTATCATCCTTATAAATGTCTTTGGCTCGGTAGCAGTCAACATTAACAGGCATCTTTTTCTTTTTAAGCTTGTTTTCTATTAAAATAGTAACAAGATAAGAAATAACTGCACAAAGAGGTACACCAATAAGCATACCAACAAAGCCAAATACGTGAGAGCAAACAGTAACGGCTAAAATAACACCGATAGGAGTTAAGCCGGTTGCGGAGCCGTGAATGTGAGGAGCAATAATGTTACCGTCAACTTGCTGTACAATAACAATAATTATAGCAAATATCAACGCTTTAACAAGACCGCCGTCACTGTGAATAAGAATGAGTAGAGCGGATGGAATACCACCTAAAAATGGACCGAAGAAAGGAATTACATTTGTAACACCAACTATAACACCAATAAGTGGCGCAAGTGGAAATTTGAAAATTGCAAGAATAACAAACACAACAAAGCCAACTAAAATTGAGTCAAGAAGAGCACCTAGTAAATATCTACCAAAGGTTTTATCTGAATATCTGCCAAAATTAATTATTCTTTCATAGCCCTCTTTTTTAAAGACAGAGCATAAAAGTCTTTTTAGTCTCGCAATTAAGAAATCCTTGTAAACTAAGAAATAAATTGAAAGAATAATACCAACAAAGAAAGCAAAAATCTGACTAACAACAGCGGAGCCGGCCTCTAAAATGCTTCCGGAGTTTTGCAGTATATAGTTAATTACCTGGGCAATAATACCGTCACCCTCACCGGAAAACATATTCTGTACCATTTGAATAATTTCATCGGGATGAATACCGGGGAAAATGCTTGAAGCCTTAGTAAGTAGGTTATTCAAACCGTTTACAAAATTCTCGCCATATTCCTTTATGTTAGCACCTAAATCTTCAATATTGTTAGCGATTTGAGGAATAATTGCAAAAAGCAATAGAGTAATTAATGCAAAGAAAATTATATAAGTAAGGAAAATAGAAAGTCCCTTTCTTAATTTTGGACGCTCCTTTTTTCTGTCAATAAATTTAAATACATATTTATGAAGGCTTTTATATATTGGATTACAAATGTACGCAATGCTAAAGCCGTAAACAAAGGACATAAGAGCCTTAATAAGACCTTCAACAAAGGTGGTAATTTTACCAAAATTCATAAAAACGAAAATCAAGCCAATTAGAGCAGCTACAACTAAAAATGTATAAACTGCAATTGTAAAATACTTGTCGTTTTTCTTGAAATTCTTAAACACTTCATTTACCTCCTTTTAGATTTAGTCTTACTACAATTTTATACCAAATTTTTGTTTAAGTCAATAATAATTATAAAATTTTCATAAAAAAATCACATTCCCTTAAAAAACACTTAAATCAAACACAAAACAGATTAAAAATCAGCAATCAGTCTGTGTAGGGTAGGGGCTCGCTACCGAAATATAATGAAGTGCTAACAAGATATTTAATTTACAGTAGGGGCGACCATTGTGTCAGCAAATAATGAGATTATTGCAAGAAAATATTTTGTTAGATATTAGAATCATTTTTCAAAATTTTGCGTGCTTATCAAAAATCATCTTTTTACACGAATTTTCAACAAATTCACATTTGACAGGACTTTTAACAACTTTTTCAGTGGTTTCACACGCCACTGTCTGTTGATTTTAAATAAAATTTTAATATAAGGTAAACTCTAAATTGAAAACGGAACAGACAAAAGCCTGTTCCGTTAGTTTTTATTAGTTTTGTTGGATGCTATAGTTAGGAGCTTCCTTTGTAATGCTGATATCGTGTGGATGTGATTCACGAAGACCTGCACCGGAAATTCTAACGAATTGACCTCTTTCCTTAAGCTCAGGAATTGTAGGAGTACCACAGTAGCCCATACCTGAACGAAGACCGCCCATTAACTGATATACAGTGTCCTGTAATGGTCCCTTATAAGGAACACGACCCTCAACACCTTCTGGAACAAGCTTCTTATTGCCCTCTTGGAAGTAACGGTCCTTAGATCCCTTTTCCATAGAAGCAAGTGAGCCCATACCACGGTAAACCTTAAAGCGTCTGCCTTGGAAAATTTCTTCTTCTCCTGGGCTTTCCTC
>JAGAJV010000190.1 GCA_017625915.1 Clostridia bacterium | reverse complement strand
GGTGTAACACAGGACATAAGATTAATTGAAATTTTAGACAAATACGGACTAAAATGCACATTTAATTTAAATTCGGAGTTTTTAGGTCTTGAGGGCACTCTTGACAGAAATGGCAGGACCGTGCGTCACGATAAAATTGCAAGAAATAAAATTAAAGAGGTTTACAAAAATCACGAGGTGGCGGTGCACACATTGACTCACCCATTTTTGCCCTCTCTTGACGAAAAGGAAATTATAAGACAGGTTGAAAATGACAGGCAGAATTTATCTGAGATTTGTGGCTATGAGGTTGTAAGCATGGCATATCCCTGTGGTGGTGAGAATAACGACGACCGTGTGGCTGAAATTATAAGAAATAACACAGGCGTAAGGCTTGCAAGAGGGCTTGAATCAACCTATAATTTTGATTTACAGGACAATCCTTTAAGGTTTAAGCCTACCGTTTACTATATCGAGGATTGCCTTGACGAGATTGTTGACAGGTTTTTAAAGCTTGATTCCGACAAGCCTCAGCTTCTCTACATTTGGGGACATTCCTACGAAATGGATGCAGAATATATTTCTTGGGAAAAATTTGAGGAAATTTGCAAAAGGCTATCAGGTCACGACGATATTTTTTACGGAACAAACAAAGATGTTTTGCTTGATAGCTGAGCATTTGGTGCTATTTTAAAATATAATTGTTGACAAATACATAATCCTATGCTATACTTTTTACATAAAAAATAGAGGTTGCGGATATTATGATAAGCGCAGGCGGGGCTTTGGCTTGCGTGGTAAAGGAATATTCGCCGAAGGCATACTCCTTCCCGACGGGCTATGCTTGGGTATTGCGAGAACATCGTAATAACTGTCACCTTTTTAGGTGGTGCGCTATTAGATATTATGATTTTTAATCACGGTATTTAATAGTACCGTGATTTTTTATGCTTCCATTTAGAAAAATAAAAATAATTTAAGGAGGAAAATATGGAAGGTACATTTTGGGCATTTTTGCCCGCAATTATTGCCATTGTACTTGCACTTGTATCAAAGCAGGTTTACATTTCCCTATTCTTTGGTATTTTCGTTGGTGCTATGATGTACGCAGGCGGAAATCCGCTTGAGGCATTATTCACTCTTTTCAATGTAATGAGTGAAAAGGTAGGAGCCAATGTTCCTATTATCGTATTCCTTGTTGTGCTTGGAATACTTGTAGTTCTTATGCAAAAATCAGGTGGTGCTAAGGCATACGGTGATTGGGCAGGTAAAAAGATTAGCTCTAAGGGTGGCGCGCTTGCTGCTACTGCCGGTCTTGGCTGTCTTATCTTCGTTGACGACTACTTTAACTGCTTAACCGTCGGCTCAGTTATGCGTCCTGTAACGGACAAGTTTAAGATTTCAAGAAGTAAGCTTGCATACATAATTGACGCAACCGCAGCTCCTGTATGTATTATTGCTCCGATTTCAAGCTGGGCAGCAGCAGTTACAGGTGAGCTTGAGGGTAATGGCTTAATTATGTTTATTAAGACAATTCCATTCAATGTTTATGCACTTTTAACTATCGTTATGGTGTTTACTCTTTGCTTCTTTAAGTTTGATTTCGGTAAAATGAAGAAAAACGACGAGGCTACAGAGGCTACAGGCGATGTTCATTCAGGTGTTCCGGCTGACAGTAGCGACGCAAATGAAATTCAAGCAAACCCACGCGGAACTGTTAAGCATCTTGTTATTCCTGTTATTATTCTCATTCTTTGCTGTATTGGCGGTATGATTTACACAGGCTTCTTCTACAACTGGGATACAGGTCTTATTGACAGTGAGCTTCAATCCTCAAATGTAATTGAGGCATTCTCTAACTGTGATGCAGGTATGTCACTTGCTAT
>JAGAJV010000189.1 GCA_017625915.1 Clostridia bacterium | reverse complement strand
TACTGTCAAGAGGATTTAGAAGCTAATCCGGAAAAATTTAAGGATGTAGAATATATCTTTTCTACCTGGTCAATGCCCGGTGGAGATGAGCCAAAGGACGATTTTGGCAGATTTATGCCAAAGGCAAAGGCGCTATTTTATGCTGCAGGCTCGGTAAGATATTTTGCAGAAAGCTACTTTAAAAGAAATGTTAGAATTTTCAGCGCTTATGCTGCAAACGCAATCCCTGTTGCAGAATATACAGTAGGTCAAATTTTACTTGCAAATAAGGGCTTTTATCAGTCCTCAATTTTAGCAAAAGCAGGCAATTACCAAAAGGCTCACGAGGTATCCCTTGCTCACTGCGGTAATTATAATGCTAAGGTTGGTATTATCGGCGTAGGTATGATAGGCAGAAGGGTAATTGAGCTTTTAAAGCCATACAAGCTTGATATTTATGCTTACGATATTTTTATGAGCGAGGAAAGAGCAAAGGAATTAGGGGTTACTAAGGTCGACCTTGATACACTCTTTAGCGAATGTGATGTGGTTTCAAACCACCTTGCAAATGTACCCGCAACCGTTGGAATTTTAACTAAGGAGCTATTTGCAAAAATGAAGCCAAATAGCACATTTATAAACACAGGTCGAGGCCAACAAACCGACGAGGACGGTATGCTAAAGGTGCTTAAGGAAAGACAGGACATCTGCGCAGTGCTTGATGTAACAATTAACGAGCCCCCAAAGGAAAATAGTGAATTTTACACACTCCCCAATGTGTTTTTAACTCCACACATCGCAGGAAGCCAAGCAAACGAGGTTCAAAGAATGAGCGAGCTTATCGTTGACGAGCTGGAGCGCTACCTAAAGGGCGAGGAGTGCCTGTACGAAATCACAAGAGAAAAGCTAAAAACAATGGCATAGAAAAAAGCCACGATAAATGAGCCACACCCTGTATAGCGTGATGCTCTTAACGGAGCATTCACGCTAAACGATGTTTGCCCTCACGGGCAAATGATGTTGCCTGCGGCAGTGATGTTCACTGCGTGAATGATGTTGTGCCTTCGGCACAGTGGGCAAACATCACATCATTGTGAGCTTGTATTTGCGTAGCAAATGGCGAGCAACATCATTATGCGGAGCATAACATCACTTTTGCGTCAGCAAAAACATCACTAACAGGAAAAAGAGAGGACATTTCGGGATTTAAGCCGATTTGTTCTCTCTTTCTGCTTGTATTAAGGGTTTGGGCTTAGCCCTTTTGCATTTGTCCAGGCAAATGCGATGCTTGCACTTTTGTCAAAGTGTAAATTCTCTGCTAAGGATACCACCCTGTGTCGTTTGGGTGTGGTTTTTGTTATTTAATTTTTGTTATCGCTTTGTTGCTCGCTTGCTTCGGCGCTTGAGCTGCTGTGGTGGTGATGGTGTCCGTGCTTGTCAAATTTGCTTGAATGTGAGCTATTATCGCTTGTACTCATAACATACTTGATTGTATATTTGATAGCGAACATTCTTGAAAGCGCATAGATGCCTATTACGAGCGAACCGAGTAGCTCCAGTGCTGAAAAGCTGTTTCTGGAATATATTATTCCCAAAATAAGTCCAATAATGGTTGTCAATGTAAAAGTCATAGAAGCAATAAATGCAAGTAGACTTGTAAATAAATATGCTCTTGAGGATGGCTTTATATGCTCAAACCTTATTTCGAATAGGAAGAATACAGCGAATATCAGATAAATAATAATTTGCCATATTTTTAAAATGTTTGTTGTCGTCAGCTGATTATAAAAATAAGCAGACAGTAAACCGGAAACTGCCCATAAAACAGTGCTTACGCTTGTAATATAAAGTATAGTCTTTGGAATTTTAACTCTTATTCGTCTAAGCTTTGTCGGCAATGCCATAAATAAAAAATGCAGTGAGCAGGGCAAGGAAAATACAAGCTTTAATAGTCTCCATACAGTGAAAAATTCTGAAAAGCTGTTGGTGTATGACGCTATAACAATTCTTACCAGCTCAAAGCAGAAGGTGAAAAATATTACTGCGAATGCTAGGTAAGATGCGGCCTTTAAAAAGCCTGAATTTCTTCTGATTTTTTTAATATGAAGGCTTTTTACCTTGAATGCTGCATATCCTGCACAGCATACCGTTAAAGCTCCGAAGATTAAATATATTATGGTGCAAGCGCCCTTTATATTCAGGTGATTGGTTATATTGTTGTAGCCTAAGTACACTGCTACTACTCCGAATACGGTTGAAATAACAGAGCCAACTATAATTACTAATAGAATTTTTGATAAAAGCTTATATGTTTCTTTCATAACTACTCCTTTGTAGACATAACTGATATAAGTTTAACACAATTAGAGATAAAAATCAAGCACAAAACGACAAAATGTTTTTTTTTATAAATTTGTTATTGACTATTACTGTTTTTTTTGCTAGTATATACTATATAGTAAAAATAAGGAGACATAATTATGCTAGAACAGCTTAAAAAAGAGGTTTACGAGGCAAATATGATGCTCGTAAAATATAATTTAATTACATTTACTTGGGGAAATGTCAGCGGAATTGACAGAGAAAGGGGTCTTGTTGTAATTAAGCCATCAGGCGTTGAATACGACGAGCTTACTCCCGATATGCTTCCTGTAATTGATTTAGAGGGAAATGTTATTGAGGGTAATTTAAAGCCATCATCAGATACACCAACTCACCTTGAGCTTTATAAGGCATATCCGGAAATTGGCGGTGTTACACATACTCACTCACCTTGGGCAACGATTTATGCACAGGTAGGCAGAGGAATTACTCCTTACGGTACAACTCATGCAGATTATTTTGGTACAACAATTCCTTGCACAAGAAAAATGCGTGATGATGAAATTAAGGGTCAGTACGAAAAGGAAACAGGCACAGTTATCCTTGAAGCAATTAAGGATATAGGCGCTACCCAAATGCACGCAGCACTTGTACATTCTCACGGCCCATTTACTTGGGGCAAGGATGCCAAAGCATCTGTTGAGGCAGCGGTGGTGCTTGAGCAGGTTGCTATGATGTCCTATAACACAGAAATGCTAATGCTTCAGGCAAACGGTAAAACAGAAAGAATGCAGGAAACACTTCTTCGCAAGCATTACGACAGAAAGCACGGACCAAACGCATATTACGGACAGAAGTAGTGGCGAAGCCACAGCGAAATTTGCCTTCGGCAAGCGAAATTCGGCAAGCCGAGCGAAATTCCCTACGGGAGCGAAATTCGCTTTGCGAGCTAAAAAGCAAATTTCATTTAGCTACGAAACGAAGTGAAGTAATTTAGCTACGAAGTAATTTAGCTCGAACGAAGTGAGAATTTAGCTTTTGCAGGAATTGCTACCAGCCATCAGCAGGATTGATGAATGAGCCAAAATGTATATAAAGCTCACGAGTAGCTTGCTAATAGCTGACTGCTGGCTGCTGGTTGCTAGCTCCTATATATATTAATAAGGAAGAAATTTTTCGAAAACACCCTTATCTTGCTGATATGCCATTTGTGCAAGTATACGAAATTTTAAAGGTTTTTAAAGAAATTTTCACCTAAAACAAGGGCAAAATACATAAAAAATAGTCATTTTTTCGTCAAAGTGTACAAAAATGGCTATTTTTTATTGTGCAATAAATTAACAAATTTGAAAAAAATTGTTGACATTATATATATATTGTGATAAAATGTATAAGCTTGATACGCGAAGAAGCGAGAGGTTGCTCTGAATGCCCGACTGCTATAGCATTTGGAGGTAATTTTCGTGGAGTGTATTCGATTCACACGGCAGTAGGATGCAGTGATGTGAAACGCCTTCAGCACAAATGCTGAGCTCACCTTACTTGCATTGTCCCGAACCAATGAGTTGCACGGTTCGGTTTTGTTAAGTGGGTGAAGGAAACACACGGGACGGTGTAAAGCGAAAAGTCCCCGACTATTTCTAATATAAGGAGGAAAGCAAAATGGCAGTAAACGAAAAGATCAAAGTAAGAATTAAGGACTACGACCACAAGCTTGTAGACCTAGCAGCT
Organism: Clostridia bacterium; assembly: GCA_017625915.1. Lineage (GTDB taxonomy): Bacteria > Bacillota > Clostridia > Oscillospirales > CAG-272 > RGIG2000. Next base: position 15,838 of record JAGAJV010000189.1, on the reverse strand, counting down.
GAAAAGATCGTTGACGCAGCTAAGAGAAACGGCGCGGCAGTTTCAGGTCCTATTCCGCTACCAACAGAGAAGGAGATTGTAACAATCCTTCGTGCGGTACACAAGTATAAGGACAGCCGTGAGCAGTTCGAGCAGCGCACACACAAGAGACTTATTGAAATCATTAAGCCTTCAAAGAAGGTTGCTGATGCAATTATGACTCTTGAGCTTCCGGCAGGCGTTGAAATCGAAGTTAAGCTTTAATTTCAATACTTAACGGAAAAAGCCAAACCTCACCGTACAGTAACGAGTAAATATTACTTATGCTCAATATGTTATGATGACGGCAAGGTCAAGTTGATGTGTCGGTGGCACGACAGAATAGTAGACATCAACCAATAACCTTAATATAATGGAGGAAGGAAAAATGAAGAAAGCAATAATCGGTAAGAAGCTCGGTATGACACAGCTCTTCGCTGAAAACGGCGCAGTAGTTCCTGTAACAGTTATCGAGGCCGGTCCTTGCGTGGTTGCACAAAAGAAGACCACAGAGACAGATGGATACAATGCTATCCAGGTTGGATACGAGGATGTATCCGAAAAGCACGTAAACAAGCCAGCAAAGGGACACTTTGCTAAAGCAGGTGTATCTGCAAAGAAGCATCTCAAGGAGTTCAGACTAGAGGACGCAGAAAAGTATAATGTAGGCGATGTAATAGCTGTCGATACCTTCGCAGCAGGCGAAAAGGTCGATGTTACTGGCATTACAAAGGGCCACGGTTACTCAGGCGCAGTTAAGAGATGGGGTCACCACATGCTACAAGCAACACACGGTGTAGGTCCAATCCACCGTCAAGTTGGTTCAATGGGTGCTAACTCAACACCATCTAGAGTATTTAAGAACAAGAAGATGGCAGGTCAATACGGTAACGAAAAGCTTACAGTATTAAACCTTGAAGTAGTAAAAGTAGACGCTGAAAAGAATCTTATCGCAATTAAGGGCGCTATTCCAGGTGCTCGTGGCGGTATCGTAGTAATTCGCGACAGCGTTAAAGCATAAGTCGAAGGAGGAATAGAAAGATGCCAAATATTAAAGTTGTAAATATGACTGGCGCTCAAGTTGGCGAAATCGCATTATCCGATGTAATCTTCGGTGCGGAAGTTAACGAAGCTGTTCTCCACGCGGCAGTAAGAGCATACCTTCTCAATCAGAGACAGGGTACTCAGTCCACACTTACAAGAAGTGAGGTTTCCGGTGGTGGAAGAAAGCCATGGAAGCAAAAGGGTACAGGTAGAGCAAGACAGGGCTCAACAAGATCACCACAATGGACACACGGTGGTATCGCACTCGGTCCAAAGCCACGCTCATACCGTACAAAGCTTAACAAGAAGGTTAAGCAAATCGCTATGTTTAGCGCTCTAAGTGCTAAGGTAGCAAGCAACGAAATGATTGTAATCGACGCTATCGTAGCTACAGAATACAAGACAAAGGCAATGGTAGAAATGCTCGCTAATGTTGGCGCAGGCAAGAAGAGCTTAGTTGTTCTTGACGGTGCAAACCCAATGGTAGCAAAGAGCTTAGCTAACATTCCAGGCGTTAAGGTTGCTTACACAAACACACTTAACGTATACGACATCCTAAACTGCAATACAGTAGTATTTGCTCAGGGTGCAGTAACAAAGCTTGAGGAGGTTTACGCATAATGAAATTTGCTCAGGATATAATCTTAAAGCCAGTTATTACTGAAAAGTCAATGGACGGTATCGCAGATAAGAGATACACATTCAAGGTAGCAACAGACGCAACAAAGCCAGAGATTGCTAAGGCAGTTGAAGAGCTCTTCGGCGTAAAGGTTGCAAAGGTTAATACAATTAATATGAAGAGAAAGCCAAAGAGAATGGGTTACCACTTCGGCAAGACAGCTGAATGGAAGAAGGCAATTGTAACACTTACAGCTTCTTCTAAGGAAATCGAATTCTTCAATGGTCTTAACTAATAGTGGGAGGTAGTTATAATGGCAACAATGAAGTATAAACCAACCACTCCATCAAGAAGACATATGTCAGTTGCTTCATTCGACGAGGTTACAAAGTTCTCACCTGAGAAGAGCCTTATCGATACAAAGAAGAAGCACGCAGGACGTAACAGCTACGGTAAGATAACTGTTCGTCATCAGGGTGGCGGAAATAAGCAAAAGTACAGACTAATCGACTTCAAGAGAGAAGAGGGCAAGGCAACTGTTATCGGTGTTGAATACGACCCAAACAGAACATCCTACATCGCACTTCTCGAAAATGAAGAAGGCAAAAAGAGCTATGTAATCGCTCCATACGGTGTTACAGACGGTGACGTTCTTCACTCAGGTGCAGACGCAGACATTAAGCCGGGTAACACACTTCCAATTGAGAATATCCCAGTTGGTACAATCATCCATAACATTGAGCTTTACCCAGGTAAGGGCGGTCAGCTTGTTCGTACAGCTGGTGCTCAAGCTCAGCTTATGGCTAAAGAGAACGGAATGGCACAAGTAAGACTTCCATCCGGTGAGGTTAGACTTGTAAGACTTGACTGCAAGGCTACAATCGGTCAAATCGGTAACATCGAGCATGATACCATTAAGATCGGTAAGGCTGGTAAGACACGTCATATGGGCATCCGTCCTACAGTTCGCGGTTCAGTAATGAACCCATGTGACCACCCACACGGTGGTGGTGAAGGTAAGTCTCCTGTTGGTCGTCCAGGTCCTGTTACTCCATGGGGTAAGCCGGCACTTGGTTATAAGACAAGAAACAAGAAGGCTAGAACCAACAAATACATCGTTAAGAGAAGAAACGGTAGATAAGGGAGGAAGGACTAATGAGCAGAAGTTTGAAGAAGGCTCCTTACGTAGAAGAGAAGCTCTACAACAGAGTTTGCGCTATGAACGAAAAGGGCGAAAAGAAAGTAATAAAGACATGGTCTCGTTCTTCAACAATATTCCCAGAATTTGTTGGACACACAATTGCTGTTCATGACGGCAGAAAGCATGTTCCAGTATATGTAACCGAAGATATGGTAGGTCACAAGCTCGGTGAGTTTGCTCTTACCAGAACATTCAAGGGTCACGCAGGATCAAAAACATCTAATAACGGTAAATAATAGGAGTAATTACAATGGAAAATAAAGTAGCAAACGCATACCTTTATGATGTTCGCATTGCTCCCCGTAAGGTTCAAATAGTTCTTGACCTCATTCGTGGCAAGGATGTTGAAATGGCTGCAGCAATTCTAAAGAACACACCAAAAAGAGGTGCTGAAATTCTTGAAAAGTTGCTTAAGAGTTCGGTAGCAAATGCTGAAAACAATAACAATATGGACGCATCAAAGCTCTATGTTGCAAAGTGCTTCGTAACACCTGGTAGTCATATGCTCAAGAGAGTTATGCCAAGAGGTAAGGGAAGCGCAAACAGAATTTTAAAGAGAACAAGCCACATCACACTTGCAGTGGCTGAAAAAGAATAAGGAGGAGTCGAATAATGGGACAGAAGGTTAATCCACACGGTCTTCGTGTAGGCGTAATTAAGAACTGGGATTCAAGATGGTTCGTTTCTGACGATAAGTTCGGCGACACTCTTGTATCTGACTACAACCTAAGAGAATACCTAAAGAACAAGCTTCTTAACGCAGGTATCTCAAAGATTGAAATTGAAAGAGATTCAAAGGAAACTGTAAAGGTTTTCATTCACTGTGCTAAGCCTGGTATGATTATCGGTAAGGGCGGAAGCGAAATCGACAACGTTCGTAAGGATGTTGAGAAGCTTACAGGCAAGAAGGCAGTTGTAAATGTAATCGAGGTTAAGCCAATTGACCTAGATGCACAATTAGTTGCTGAAAGCGTATGCTCACAGCTCGAGAGAAGAATTGCATTCCGTCGTGCTATGAAGCAGGCTATTGGTAGAACAATGCGTCTTGGCGCAAAGGGTATCAAGATTGCAGTAAGCGGTCGTCTTGGCGGCGCAGAAATCGCTCGTACAGAGCACTATCATGAGGGTACAATTCCTCTACAAACAATCAGAGCCGACATTGACTACGGTTTCTGGGAAGCAAATACAACCTACGGTAAGCTTGGCGTTAAGGTTTGGATCTACAAGGGCGAAATTCTTTCTGAGGTAAGCAAGACAACAGAAGAAAAGCCAAGAAAGAGATTCAACCGTGACGGTAAGGGTGATCGCAAGGGTGGAGAGCGTAGAGAGCGTAGAGCTCCACGTGCTCCTAAGAATAACGAAGGAGGCGAGCACTAATTATGTTAATGCCTAAGAGAGTTAAATTTAGACGTGTACAAAGAGGTCGCCTTAAGGGTAAGGCTTCAAGAGGTAACAAGGTAACAAACGGTGAATACGGTTTAGTTGCACTTGAGCCAGCTTGGATTACAGCAAACCAAATCGAAGCAGCCCGTATTGCTATGACAAGATACATTCGTCGTGGCGGTCAGGTATGGATTAAGATTTTCCCTGACAAGCCAATTACAGAGAAGCCTGCTGAAACTCGTATGGGTTCCGGTAAGGGTTCACCAGAATACTGGGTAGCCGTTGTTAAGCCAGGCAGAGTAATGTTTGAAATGGACGGCGTATCCGAGGAAATCGCTAGAGAGGCTATGCGTCTCGCTATGCACAAGCTCCCAATCAAATGTAAGTTTGTTAAGAAGGAGCAAGTTGAGGAAGTGGAGGAATAAGCTGTGAAAGTTACTGAAATCAGAAATTTAAGCGTAGAAGAGCTTGAAGCAAAGCTTAAGGAACTAAAGGAAGAGCTTTTCAATCTTCGTTTCCAGCATGCTATTAATCAGCTCGAAAATCCTCACAAGATAGCTGATGTCAAGAAGGACATCGCTCGCGTTAAGACAATCCTTAACGAGAAGAACGCATAATTGGAGGAGAATGAGTTATGACAGAAACACGTAACCTCAGAAAGACAAGAGTTGGTATTGTTGTTAGCAACAAGATGGACAAGACAATTGTTGTAGCTATTAAGGATAATGTAAAGCACCCTGTATATAGCAAGATCATCAAGAGAACAACAAAGATCCACGCTCATGATGAGAAGAACGAATGTTCAATCGGCGACAAGGTAGAAGTAATGGAAACCAGACCTCTTTCAAAGACAAAGAGATGGCGCCTTGTACAAATCATTGAAAAGGTAAAATAATCTTAAGGGTACATTAAAAATATGTGCCGAATTTAGGGAAACCTTATTAGGAGGATATTATGATTCAGCAAGAAAGCAGAATGAAGGTTGCCGACAATACAGGCGCTAAAGAGCTTCTTTGCATCAGAGTTCTCGGTGGTACAGGCAGAAGATATGCCAACATCGGTGACGTAGTTGTATGCGCAGTAAAGAAGGCAGCTCCGGGCGGTATTGTTAAGAAGGGCGACGTTGTAAAGGCTGTTATCGTTAGAAGCGCTAAGGGTGTTCGCCGTGCAGACGGTTCATACATCAAGTTTGACGAAAACGCAGCAGTTATTATTAAAGAAGATAAAACACCAAGAGGAACACGTATCTTTGGCCCAGTAGCCAGAGAGCTTCGTGAAAAGGATTACACAAAGATCCTATCCCTCGCACCAGAAGTACTTTAATTGGAGGTAATTGATAATGAATAAGGTTCACGTTAGAAAAGACGACACCGTTATCGTTATTTCCGGTAAGGATAAGGGTGTTATTGGTAAGGTACTTGCAGTTAGCCCGGATGAAGGCAAGGTAATCGTTGCAGGTGCTAAAATGGTTAAGAAGCACACAAAGCCAAGAAGACAAGGCGAAACCGGCGGTATCGTTGAGGTTGAAGGCGCAATGTACGCTTCAAAGGTACAAATCGTATGCGGTAACTCCAAGTGCGAAAAGTACAACAAGGGCACAAGAATTAAGCACGAAATCGTTGACGGAAAGAAAATCCGTGTATGCGCTAAGTGCGGTAAAGAGCTTTAATTAGGAGGTAACTAAAGATGGCTAGATTAAGAGATATTTATAAATCAGAAGTTGCTCCTGCTTTAATGGCGAAGTTCAACTACAAGAGCCCAATGCAAATTCCAAAGTTTGATAAGATCGTTATCAACGTTGGTGCAGGCGATGCAAAGGATAACTCAAAGGTTATCGACAATATTATTGAAGAAATCTCACTCATCTCAGGACAAAAGGCAGTTCCAACATATGCAAGAAAATCTGTTGCGAACTTCAAGCTCCGTGAGGGTGTAAAAATTGGTGTTAAGGTTACACTTCGTGGCGAAAGAATGTACGAGTTTATGGACAGACTCTTCACATTCGCTCTTCCAAGAGTTCGTGACTTTAAGGGTATCAATCCAAACGGCTTTGACGGTCGTGGTAACTACTCAATGGGTCTTAAGGAACAGCTCATATTCCCGGAAATCGAATATGATAAGGTTGACAAGATCAGAGGTATGGATATCACATTCGTTACAACAGCTACAAATGATGAAGAAGCAAAAGAGTTACTCACACTTATGGGCGCTCCATTTGCGAAATAATTAGAGGAGGTAAGCTAAGATGGCAAAGAAGGCTATGGTGCTAAAGCAACAAAGAGCACAAAAGTTCTCAACAAGAGAATATAATCGTTGCAAAATCTGTGGCAGACCTCACGGTTATCTTCGCAAGTACGGTGTATGCCGTATCTGCTTCCGTGAGCTCGCTTACAGCGGACAAATTCCAGGCGTAAGAAAAGCAAGCTGGTAATTTTACTACATTAATTAAATAATAAAAAATAAAAAAGAATACGAAACGTATTCACTCCAATCTAATCGGAAGGAAATATGAGCTTATTTAACCACCGATGAGGCGGCCACCTAAATGGTGGCAGCAAGCTTGGTTACTTGCATATATAGGAGGAAATAAAGATGCAAATTTCAGACGTTATTGCAGATATGCTCACCAGAATCAGAAATGCTAGCAACGCTAAGCACGAAACTGTTGATATTCCTGCTTCAAACATGAAAAAGTCAATAGCTGACATTCTTCTTGAAGAGGGCTACATTAAGGCAGTTTCCGTTATTGAGGACGGCAAACAGGGCATTATCAGAGTTACACTTAAGTATGAACAGGGTAAAGTAAGAGCTATCCGTGGCATTAAGAGAGTATCTAAGCCGGGCTTAAGAATTTACTCAAATTGCGAGGATATGCCAAAGGTTATGAACGGTCTTGGCATCGCAATCGTTTCTACATCAAAGGGCATCATGACAGACAAGAAGGCTAGACGTGAAAACGTTGGCGGCGAAGTTATCGCATTTGTTTGGTAATTTACGGAGGATAAGATTATGTCAAGAATAGGAAGACAACCAATTAATGTTCCTGCGGGCGTAAACGTATCTATCGATGCAGAAAACTGCGTAGTTTCCGTAAAGGGTCCTAAGGGTACATTAACATATAACTATAACAGAAAAATCACAGTTGCACTTGAGGGTAATGTAGTAAATGTTACTCGTTCAAGCGACGACAAAGCAGACCGTGCACTTCACGGCTTAACAAGAACACTTATCAACAATATGGTAGTAGGTGTAACAGAGGGCTACACAAAGAAGCTTATCGTTACAGGTGTTGGTTACAGAGCTGCAATGCAGGGTAAGGCACTTAACCTTACATTAGGTTATTCTCACCCGGTAATCGTTGATGCTCCAGAGGGAGTTTCATTTGAAACACCGGACGCTAACACAATTATCATTAAGGGTATTGATAGGCAGGTTGTTGGTGAAACAGCAGCATATGTTCGTTCAAAGAGAGCTCCTGAACCATATAAGGGTAAGGGTATCGCTTATGAAGGCGAAAAGATTCGTCGTAAATCCGGTAAGACCGGCAAATAATGAAAGGAGAGGAAAAAGATGGTATCTAGAAAAGATAGCAACGCACAACGTCTTAAGAGACATGCAAGAGTTCGTGGAAAGATTTCAGGAACAGCTCTTCGCCCACGTCTATGCGTTTACCGTTCAAATAAGAATATCTCATGCCAAATCATTGATGATGAGGCTGGTGTAACACTCGTTTCCGCTTCTACAATGGAGGCTGGTTTTGAGGGTATCGGTAGCAACAAGGAGGCTGCTAAGAAGGTAGGCCTTATGATTGCTGAAAAAGCACTCGCAAAGGGAATCGACACAGTAGTATTTGACCGTGGCGGTTTTGTATATCACGGACGCGTATCTGAGCTTGCAGAGGGTGCAAGAGAAGGCGGACTTAAGTTCTAATTCAGTCTCAGGTTTGTACGCTCGTTTAAACTAAATTTAAACAAGGAGAAATTAAAATGGCAACAAAGATAGACGCTTCAACTCTTGATCTTCAAGAGAGAATGGTCGCACTCAACCGTGTATCAAAGACAGTTAAGGGTGGTCGTATTGCTCGTTTCACAGCTCTTATGGTTGTAGGCGATGGCAACGGTCACGTTGGTTACGGTCTCGGTAAGGCAGCCGAGGTTCCAGATGCAATTCGCAAGGGAATTGAGGATGCTAAGAAAAATATGATTACAGTATCCTTAAAGGATACAACAATTCCACACGAGGTTCTTGGTAAGTTTGGTGCAGGCTCTGTACTACTAAAGCCAGCTCCTCTTGGTACAGGTATTATCGCAGGTAAGACAGTTCGTGCTGTTCTCGAGCTTGCTGGTATTAAAAACATCAGAGCAAAGAGTCTTCGTTCAAACAATACAACAAACGTAGTTAAGGCTACATTTGAGGGCTTGAAGGAACTCCGTAGCGTTGAAGAAGTAGCTAAGATTCGTGGAATCGAAGCTGACAAGGTTTTAGGTTAATAGGAGGTAACGGTAATGGCAAATGTAAAGGTAACACTTATTAAGAGCTTAATCGGTTGCACTCCAAACCAAAAGGCAACAGCAAAGTCACTCGGACTTACAAAAATTGGCAAGAGCGTTGTTCATGCAGATGACAAGGTAATTGCCGGTAAGGTAAAGGTTCTTGCTCACCTAGTAAAGGTAGAAAACATCTAATCTAAAACAATCAACGAAAATTATTAAAATATATAAGGAGGAAAAAATATGAAGCTCCATGAACTTTCTCCAGCTGCTGGCTCAGCTAAGGCAGCATGGCGTAAAGGTAGAGGTACTGGCTCTGGTAACGGCAAAACTGCCGGTAAAGGACACAAGGGACAAAACGCTCGTTCAGGCGGTGGTGTAAGACCGGGCTTTGAAGGCGGTCAGCTCCCACTATATAGAAAACTTCCAAAGAGAGGTTTCAATAATAAATTTGCAAAGGTTTACGCTACAGTAAATGTAAGTGACCTTAACAAGTTCGAAAACGGCGCTACAGTAACTCTCGAAAGCCTCGTTGCTTGCGGTATCGTTCGCAAGGAAAACGATGGACTAAAGGTGCTTGGCAACGGTAGTCTTAAAAAGGCTCTCACCGTTGAGGCTAAGGTTTTCTCAGCTACAGCTAAAGAGAAGATCGAAGCAGCAGGCGGAAAAGCCGAGGTGAAATAATTATGTTTAAAACCTTAGCTAACGCTTGGAAAATGGCTGATTTAAGAAAGAAGATACTTTTCACACTTATGATTATCCTGGTATATAGAGTAGGTGCATGTATCACAGTTCCGTTTATCAGCTTTAACTCACTCGAAATCAACGAATACTACAATCAGTATTTCGCCGGCTTAATTGCAGGTAGAATACCTACCTTCGGTATATTAAATATCCTATCCGGTAACGCCTTCTCACAAGCAACACTGTTTGCTTTAGGTGTTTCACCGTATATCACATCCTCAATCGTTATGCAGCTTTTAGCAGTTGCAATTCCGACTCTTGAAAGAATGTCAAGAAGCGAGGACGGTAAGAAGAAGATTAACTCAATTACTCGTGTAGTAACAACCGGTATCGCTCTTATCACTTCAATCGGTTATTATATATACCTAAGAAACCTTGGTGCAGTTCTTGAAAAAGGCTTCTTCTATGCAGTTGTTATCATTTCATGCTACTGCGCAGGCTCATCACTTGTAATGTGGCTCGCTGAAAAGATCAACGACCACGGTATCGGCAACGGTATCTCAATCATCCTTTTTGCTAACATCGTATCCCGCGCTCCGTCACTTGCAGTAGAGATTTATGATATGATTAAGAATAAGCCACTTGGCGGTACAATCTTCTCAGTTTGTGCTTGTCTATTTATGCTATTCTTACTCTGGTTCATTATCTTTATTACAGACAGTGAGAGAAGAATTCCGGTACAGTATGCAAAGAAGGTTGTTGGTAGAAAGATGTACGGCGGTCAAAACACAAACCTTCCAATCAAGCTAAATATGACTGGTGTAATGCCAATCATCTTCGCTTCATCAATTATGAACATTCCACAAATCATTAATATGTTCGTAAATGCTAAGAGCGATAGCTGGTTTGCAAAGTTTGTTCAATACTGCTCATCAATCACAGTACCATATATCATTGTAAACTTTGTATTAATCGTTGCATTTGCATATTTCTATGTAGCAATTTCCTTCAACCCAACTGAGGTTGCAGGCAACCTACAAAAGAATGGTGGCTCAATCCCTGGTATTCGTCCGGGCAAGCCAACATCAGACTTCATTAAGAAGGTTCTATCCAGAATCACACTCATTGGCGCACTTGCACTTTCAGTAGTTGCAGTTCTTCCTACAATTATTCAATATATCGTTAACCTATGTGTAAGAGGCTATATGATTCAAGACTTCGTATTTGGCGGTAGCTCAGTAATCATCGTAGTTGGCATTATTCTTGAAACAGTTAAGGAAATTGAAACTCAAATGTCAATGCGTCACTATAAAGGCTTCCTTGAATAATTAAAGGAGTAAGAGTATGAAGAATCTTAAGCTAATATTCCTTGGCGCACCTGGTGCAGGCAAGGGTACACAATCTGACATTGTTGCCGAGAAGTATGGTATTCCAACTATCTCAACAGGCGTAATGATTAGAGAGGCTATAAAAAATAATACAGAAATGGGAATTCAAGCTAAGGCTTATGCTGAAAACGGCAAATTAGTACCGGACGAGGTAGTAATCGGCATTATCGGCGAAAGACTTGCAAAGGATGATTGCCAAAACGGCTTTATCCTTGATGGCTTCCCAAGAACAGTTCCACAGGCTGAGGCGCTTGACAAGATGGGTGTTGAAATCAACTGTGTTGTAAGCATCGAGGTTGCGGACGAAAAAATCGTTGAGCGTATGAGCGGAAGAAGATCTTGCGCAAAGTGCGGTGCAACATACCATATTGTTTATAATCCTTCAAAGGATGGAGCAAATTGCGACAAATGTGGCGAGGCGCTTTCCATTCGTAAGGATGATGCTCCGGAGGTTGTTCTTGATAGACTTAATGTTTATCACAACCAAACAGAGCCACTCAAGGATTTCTATGGTAAAAAGGGCGTACTCGTTTTAGTAGAGGGACAAGAAAAGGTTGAGGATACAACCCGTCTTACCCTTAGCGCAATCGAGGGCTCAGTTAAATAAGTATGATTCAGTTAAAAACACCCGAGCAAATCGAGATTATGAAGATAGCCGGTAAAATTACCGGTGAGGCGCTTCTCGTTGCAAGGGAAATGATTCATGAGGGCGTAACCACAAAAGAAATTGACGAAAAAATCTGCCGTTATATCAAGAAAAATGGCGCAAAGCCAACTTTTCTTGGTTACGGTGGCTTTCCTGGCAGTGCTTGCATAAGCATCAATGACGAGGTAATACACGGTATTCCTTCACATAATAAGATGCTTAAAAACGGCGATATCGTAAAGATAGATGTTGGAGCATACTGGAAGGGCTTTACAGGTGACAGTGCCGCAACCTTTGCGGTAGGTGAAATCTCCGAGGAGGCTAAGAAATTAATCAAGGCTACCGAGGAAAGCTTCTATGAGGGCATCAAGGCAATTGAAAATACCGAAAATCCTCGCTTAGGTGATGTTGGATATGCAATTCAGCATTATGTAGAGGAAAGAGGCTATTCAGTTGTAAGAGAGTTCACAGGTCACGGCGTAGGCGCAAATCTACACGAGGACCCAAATGTACCTAACTACGGTACTAAGGGCAGAGGCGTGAGAATTTATCCGGGTATGACTCTTGCAATCGAGCCTATGGTAAATGCAGGAACACACAGAGTAAGAATGCTGAACGACGGTTGGGGAGTTGTAACAGCCGACGGTAAGCTATCAGCTCACTATGAGCATAGCGTAGCAATAACAGATAACGGCGTTATTCTTTTAACAAAGGTTGACTAAATGAAAAATAAAGGTCTCTTATGCGGCTGATTTTTAAGAGACTAAGAAAACGGTATACTGCCCGTTACTTCGGTGTGCCGTGCTGAATAAACTAAAATAACTTACCGAAATTTGAGAGGATATATATGGCTAAGGAAAATTTAATGGAATTTGAGGGCGTAGTTGTTGATGTACTATCCAACGCAACCTTCAAGGTTAAATTGCAAAATGGGCATATAATTACAGCCCATGTTTCAGGCAAATTAAGACTAAATAATATAAGAGTTTTGCTCGGTGATAAGGTAACCGTTGAAGTATCAGTATATGATCTTACAAAGGGACGCATTATCTGGAGAGCAAAATAAGAAAGGTGGTTTAAAATGAAAGTTAAGCCTTCCGTAAAGAAAATCTGTGATAAATGCAAGGTAATCAAGAGAAAAGGTACCGTAATGGTAATCTGCGAGAACCCAAAGCATAAGCAGAGACAGGGCTAATAAACCTAAATCAATACTTAAAGGAGAAAAATAAATGGCTCGTATAGCTGGTGTTGATATTCCAAATGCAAAGCGTGTTGAAGTTGCTTTAACATACATTTACGGCATTGGATTAAAAAGTTCACAGGACATTCTTGCAAAGACAGGAATCAATCCTGATACACGTGCAAAGGATTTAACAGAAGACGAAATTGCTAAGCTTCGTGAAGAAATCGAAACTAACTATCATGTAGAGGGTGAGCTCAGAAGAGAGGTTGCTCTTAACATTAAGCGTCTAGTTGAAATCAACTGCTACCGTGGTACTAGACATAGAAAAGGTCTTCCTGTAAGAGGACAAAGAACAAAGACAAATGCAAGAACTCGCAAGGGTCCTGCAAAGACAATCGCAAACAAGAAGAAATAATAAGGAGTGCAGAAAGATGGCTGAAAAGAAAGTTATTAGAAAGCGTCGTGAGCGCAAGAACATTGAAAAAGGCGCTGCTCACATCTGCTCAACATTCAATAACACAATCGTTACAATAACTGACGTTGCCGGTAATGCTGTATCATGGGCATCTGCTGGTGAGCTAGGTTATAAGGGCTCAAGAAAGTCTACACCATTCGCTGCACAAATGGCTGCTGAAGCAGCTGCAAAGGCGGCAATGGAGCATGGTATGAAAACTGTTGAGGTTTACGTTAAGGGCCCAGGTCAAGGAAGAGAATCCGCAATTCGTGCTCTTTCAACTGCAGGACTTACAGTTACAATGATTAAGGATGTAACTCCAATTCCTCACAACGGTTGCAGACCACCAAAGCGCAGACGCGTTTAATTCTTAAGGAGGAATAACGAAATGGCAAGATATACTGGACCTTCATGCAAGCTTTGCCGTAGAGAAGGCACAAAGCTCTATCTAAAGGGCGAGCGTTGCTTATCTGACAAGTGTGCGTTCAACAGAAGAACAGCAGCTCCCGGTCAGCATGGCGCAGCAAAGAAGAAGTTAACAGAATACGGAATGCAGCTCCGTGAAAAACAGAAAGCAAAGAGATACTACGGCGTTCTTGAAAAGCAATTCCATAGCTACTATGAGAAGGCTGATAATCAAGAGGGTATCGCAGGTGAAAACCTTTTAAGACTTCTTGAGAGAAGACTTGATAACGTAGTATTCAGAATGGGACTTGCAGCAAGCCACAAGGAAGCTCGTCAGCTCGTGCTTCACGGTCACTTTACATTAAATGGCCACAAGGCTAACATTCCATCAATCTTAGTTAAGGTTGGCGATGTTGTTGCTGTTAAGGAAACAGATTCTACAAAAATTAAGGAACTCGTTGAAGCTATGGGCGAGAAAATTTCTCCAAAGTGGCTTGAAATCGATAAGAACGCAGGTAGCGCAAAGGTTGTTGCAATGCCAGAGCGTGACGACATCGACTTTGAATTCAACGAGCAGCTCATCATCGAGCTTTACTCTAAATAATAACTCTTTGTCATCTGTACAAATCCACCTTGCAAAAGGTGGAGATGGCAAGATTGTCATTATTTGGTACAGAGGACATCAATGTTATGTAACCGCAAAGCTTCCCTTATGGGAATTAAGACCAATTGCATAAAATTGAATTTTAGGAGGGTTATTTAAAAATGATGATAGAAATCGAAAAGCCAAATATTACTATAGTAGGCGAAAGCGAAGACGGTAAGAAGGGTAAGTTTGTCATCGAACCTCTAGAAAGAGGCTTCGGTACAACACTTGGAAATGCTTTAAGAAGAGTTCTTCTTTCATCACTTCCCGGTTACGCAGTATCCTCAATAAGAATTGACAGCGCTCTACACGAGATGTCAAGCATTGAGGGTGTTACTGAGGATGTAACTGAAATCGTTCTTAATGTAAAGGGTATAGTAGCAAAGCTTCATGGCGACAGTGTAAAAACAGTACACATCGACAAGAAGGGTCCATGCGAGGTAACTGCCGGCGATATTAGCGCAGATGCAGACCTTGAAATTCTAAACCCAGAGCTTCACATAGCTACTCTTGGCGAGGGAACACGATTCTATATGGACCTCACATTTGAAAGAGGCCGTGGATATGTATCACAGGAAAAGAATAAGAATGACCATGTAAAGAGCCAAATGGCAATTCCGGTAGGAACAATCTTTACAGACTCAATCTATACACCTGTATACAATGTAAGCTACAATGTAGAAAATACCCGTGTAGGTAGCATTGCCGATTTTGATAAATTGACAATTGAAGTAGAGACAAACGGCACAATCAGAGCAACTGATGCTATCTCTCTTGCAGCCAAGGTGCTCAACGATCATTTCACATTGTTCGTAGATCTTTCTGACGAAGCAAGAAATGCAGAAACAATGGTAGAGCGTGAAGAGGCTAAGAAGGAAAAATACCTAGAGATGACCATTGAGGAGCTTGACTTGTCTGTTCGTAGCTTTAACTGCTTAAAGCGCGCAGGCATAGATACCGTAGAGGACCTAATCAACCGTACAGAAGAGGATATGATTAAGGTTAAGAATCTCGGTAAGAAATCTCTCGACGAGGTAATTAATAAGCTAGCATCACTAGACTTAGCTCTTAGAAAAGAGGAAGACTAAGTGATTTAACGGACAACGGTTCGTAAATAGATTCGGCAAAGGAGGATAAATCAATGCCAGGAACAAGAAAACTCGGTAGAAAGACCGACCACAGAATTGCTATGCTCCGTGGAATGGTAACATTGCTTCTTGAAAAGGGCTCAATCGAGACCACACTTCCAAGAGCAAAGGAGCTTCGTGCAGTTGCTGATAGAATGATTACACTTGGTAAGGAAAATACACTTGCATCCCGTAGAGCAGCTCTTGCATACATCACAAAGGAAGATGTAGTTAAGAAGCTATTCGACGAAATCGCACCAAAATATGCAGATAGAGTAGGTGGATATACACAAGTATATAAGCTTGGTCCAAGAAGAGGAGACGCCGCTGAAATGGCTCTCATTAAATTAGTTGACTAATTTATAACATAAAAAAATACTCACCGAATTTTCGGTGAGTATTTTGTTTATAAAACGAAAACCACGCGATAGTCGTGTGGTTCAAAAAAGGCTATTGGCGATGAGCAGAAAGCAAATAAAAATTCAGCGAAGAATGACCTTGTGTCAAAGGCTCCCTTGTGTAAAGGGAGCTGTCAGCGAAGCTGACTGAG
>JAGAJV010000188.1 GCA_017625915.1 Clostridia bacterium | reverse complement strand
CTCGTAGTTTGATTGGGTGAAGCCTGCGATTGATTCGATTGCCATATAGAAAATTACATCAGGGGAAAACCAACCGATTTGCACAGCAAAGTCACCTAGTAAAAGTCCACCAACCACGCTAAAGGAGTTAGACATTACGCTAGGGGTATTAAGGGATGCTAGCTTTAAGCCTGAAATTACTACCTCAATAATTAAAAGCTGTGCAAGTATTGGTATATTTCCGTAATTATCGGGGACTACAAAGGCTATCCATTCGGGTAAAATATTAGCATTTAAAACAAGCAAATACCAAACGGGAGTTAAAAAAATCGAGCCAAGGAATACTAATTGACGGACTAGGCGCAGGTATGTGCCTGTAAAGGGTGGAAAATAGAAATCGTCTGTCTCCTGTAAAAAGTCAAAAATTGAGGTCGGTAATATTAAAGCCTCGGGGGATGTGTCGCAAATTATAATCACGCTTCCCTCTATAATCGAGGCACAGGCAGCATCCGGTCGTTCTGTGCATCTGATTTTCGGAAAGGGGTTATACCATTTCTTTTTAATAAGACATTCAATTAGGCTTTGGTGTCCTAAGGGGAGTGCGTCTGTTTTTATGCTATCAAGCTTTTCGGATAATCTTTTTACATACACAGGGTCGGCTTTTTCGTTGATATAGATAAGGGACACATCTGTTTTGGATTCCTCGCCAATACAGTGATATTCAACCACAAGGTCGGGGTTTCTTATTCTTCGTCTTATCATTGCAATATTAAAAAGCAGTGTTTCTACAAAGCCATCCCGAGCGCCTCGCATAACCTTATCGTTTTCTGGCTCCTCCGTTACTCTTGCAGGATATGAACGGGCATCAATGATTATTGCACCGTTTCCTAGCCCCTCGGCAAGCATAGCGGTGCAACCGCTTAACACCATTGTAATTAGCTTATCAAACGAATAACAGGCATCTACCTCAACAGCAGGAACACTTGTTTTTATAAATTTTTCAAGGTCGCCCTGTTGGTTGCTTCCGAAATCCTTTATGGTGGTTAGGTGCATCATTAGCTTTTGCATAATTGGTGCTGTAGCAAAGCCGTCTATATAGTACATTACTACTCTTTTTGAGTTTATTTCCATTTCTCGCTTGATTATATCAAAGCTTTTTTCGACATTTAATGTTTTATCAATTAAAGCTATATTTTCATCAAAGGAAAATGTTAAATCAGGCATAAAAAACCTCCGTAAACACTTTTATGTTAGTATTTACGGAGATTATTATTTTAAACTATTTATTTTTGAAAAATTGGTAGAAATAGCAAGGTATCATACCGTTATAAAGCTTTCTTACCTTGTCAGGCTTCCTATCAAACAGCCTTGCAAAGCCCTCGTGGCTGGTTATAATATATTGCTGCCATTTATCAAGGGTTTTAAAGTGCTTGCCCATTTTTCTGTATAGCTCCTCTGTTTCCCTCATTGAAAACAGTCTTTCGCCATATGGCGGGTTGCACACTATTGTGCCTCGCCTGCCCTCTGTGGTGATAGTTAAAGCATCCTTTTCGAAAATTTTGATATGCTGATAAACGCCTGCACGCTTAGCACTTTCGCTTGAAATTTTTACACATTCGGGGTTTATATCGGATGCATAGGCTTCAAAGCTTGAATTAAGTATAATTTGTGCTTTTGCCTCTTCTCTTGCGTTTGCCCAAATGCTTTTATCAAATTGAGGAAAGCTTTGTGCTACAAAATCTCTTTCGAGCCTCGGTGCTTTATTTATCATTAGCATTGTAGCTTCAACGGCTATTGTGCCTGAGCCACAAAACGGGTCCCAAAATAGCACATCCTCACGAGGTCTTGATAGCTTTGCAAGAGCGCAAGCTAAGGTTTCACGAATTGGCGCTTCGTTTGAAATTGGTCGATAGCCTCTTTTGTGTAACGGTACACCTGATGTATCTATCATTAAGATAGCCCGATTTTTGAAAATAAAGAAATCAATTTGATACTTAACTCCCTTTTCCTCAAACCAAGTAATGCCATATGCTTTAGTAAGACGGGATACAACTGCTTTTTTAATAATTTTTTGGCAATCGGGGATTGAAAACAGTGCGCTTTTAATGCTATGCCCTCTTACAGGAAATTCGTCACTCTTACCTATCCATTTTTCCCATTCAAGTGCTTTTGTTCCCTCGAATAAATCGTCAAAGGTAAGCGCCTCAAATTCACCGATTTTAATATACAGTCTTTCGGCAAAGCGAAGTCCAATATTACATTTTGCGATGGCATTTTCGTCACCTATAAAGCTAATTCTTCCATCCATTGTTTCTGTACGCTTATAGCCTAGCTTTTCGATTTCCTCACCAAGCAGGCTTTCAAGACCAAAAAGACAGGTTGCTACATATTCTATAATCATTTTACTTTAATTTTGCCCTTTCTTTAGTGTAAAGGAAAATTCGCAATACTTACCGTATTCGCTATTTACCTTTATTTCCTCGCCGTGTGCTTCTACAATTGTTTTGGTGATAAATAAGCCTAGACCTGCGCCAGTTTTGTCAAGTCCTCTGCTCTTATCGCTCTTAAAGAAACGGTCAAATACAAATGGAATTTCTTCCTTTGTAATACCAATTCCCTCGTTATACATTGTAAAGCGAATTTTGTCATTCTCGTTTTTAATGCTAACCCTATATTTGCCACCCTGATATGAGAATTTTATAGCATTATGACAAAGATTGTAGATTACTTGATTTATAGCATCTATATCGCCTATTACATTTACATCAAAATCGTCAAAGTCAAACTCTACATCAAGCTTCTTTTCTTCTAATTGATTTTCAAAGGAAATAACAGTTTGACGGGCAAGCTCGCAAATGTTAAATTCCTTCATTTCAAACTTTCTTTCGCCTGATTGTAAGCGAGAAATATCAAGCAGTGACGTTACAAGTCGGCTTAGTCGCTTGATTTCGCTTTTAATTATTTTCAGGTAATATTCTTGTTTTTCCGGTGGAATAGCTCCGTCAAGAATACCGTCAATAAAGCCTGCAATAGTGGTCATTGGGGTTCGAAGGTCGTGGGATGCATTACTCAGGAATGTATTCTGCATTTCATCTCTTGCCTGTACCACGGTTGCCAAATTATTAAAGGATGTGGCAAGCTCGGCAATTTCGTCGTCACCTCTTACCTTAACGCGTGCATCGTACTTACCGTGTGAAAAATCCTTTGCCGCATCACTAATATCGCGAAGTGGCTTCATAACTGAATAGCTAAAGCCATAAATTGCAACTAACGCACATAATGTAATCCAAATTACTGTAATTATAATTGATCTCATCATTTCGTCAGCCATATCTGTTTGTCCCTGAGCTCCCGCAAAGGTGATAATTACGCCTATTTCGCCCTCGCCCAGAATATCCTCCTCAGGCTCCTTATCCTCTGTTTCAGGCTTATTGTCTGAGTCAAGGTCTGAATCAATTACTGTATCTGTGCTTATGTCCTCATTTTTATCTTTTTCGTCAATTATAGGGGGGACTGTTATTGCTGTCGCATATAAAACTACACTTTTTGAAAAGAAATCGCCTAAATCGCTATCACGATATATATTTCTTGAAGCATAAATATCACGCATTATAGCTTCGTTAATTTGGTTTTTATTTATTATCTCTTTATTTTGAATTACTGTATCACCATAGAAAATAACAGGCTCTCCACTTTTTGCATCTCTATATGCAAAAAATGCTATTTGCCCTTGATTATCAGTAATTACAACACCGCAGTCAGACATTGCAAAAAATGCAACGGACAAATTCTCTCTTAAGGCTAGCTCGTGTGCCTTTAGCTGCTCTTCAAGTGTTTCGTATTCTCCATTCATACCAAGAACGGTTGTTCTAAAGAGGATATTTGTATCATAAAGCTCTTTCTTTTTAGTTTCAGTTGCATAGTTACCAACTATAGTTGTTACAAGAATACCTAATATTGCTACTGTAAAAAACATAATGGTCATAAAAATTAGCATATATCTTGTATAAACGCTTTTTAATCTTAGCCTTTTCATAGCTTGTCCTCCTTAGTGTTGATACTAATATTATAAAGTAATTTTCCTTTAAAGTCAATAAAAAATAGCCTCGTTAAAGGCTATTTTAATATTTTATTCAGCTTGAGAAAAAACCTCAAATTTGTAGCCAACCCCCCAAACGGTTTTTAGCTCCCATTTATCGGATACTCCGTTTAGCTTCTCTCTTAGGCGCTTTACGTGAACGTCAACTGTACGAGAATCACCAAGATAATCAAAGCTCCACACCTTATTTAAAAGCTGGTCTCTTGTATATACTCTATTAAAGTTTTTGGCAAGAAAATATAATAGCATTAGCTCCTTATGCGGGATGTCAACATTTTCGCCCTTGATTTTAAGCTCGTGATTAGCAAGGCTTATTTCCATATTATCAAAGCGTAATGTATCCTTATCAACATGTGTTTCCATTGTGCTATAGCGTCTTAATACAGCCTTTACTCTTGCTAAAAGCTCCTTCATATCAAATGGCTTTACAACAAAGTCGTCAGCGCCTAGCTCAAGTCCTAAAACCTTATCAAACACATCGCCCTTTGCAGTAATCATAATCATTGGCTTATTGGAGGTTGCTCTAATCTCACGGCAAATATCAGTTCCGTCCTTTTTAGGAAGCATAAGATCTAAAAGCACAATATCAGGGTCGTAGCTTTTAAACAAATTCATTCCTTCAATTCCATCATTGGCAATAGTAACCTCATAGCCTTCGTTTTGAAAATACACCTTGATAAGCTCGCAGATATTAACATCGTCGTCAATTACAAGCATTTTTGTACCTAGCATAAATATACCTCCTGTTTTTATATTCCACTAATATTTTAGCACACTTTTTTCAATTTGTAAACAAATTATTAAAAAATGATATTAGTATTCCAATTTATACCTACAGTATTTTACACTATAATTGTGACGGTTTTGTGAACATTAAGTGTTGCAAAGAAAAAAATAAGATAAATTTACTAATTTTTTGTTTTTATCTTGCAGAAATAAGAAAAATAATGTATAATTGGTGTATTATTTAATAATACTATTATTTTAAGAGGTAAAAAATGAAGCTTGGTATCGGTGAAGAACGACCAATTTCATTATAAATTTATATCTCCATAAAAGTCGATAAAGCCTTATGGCACAAGGAATCTTCGGACGTTCAAAAATTCCACTCGATCATAAAACTCCATAAAAATTTATGCAAGTAAATGCGGTTTTGGTGGAGGATTTGGTGGAGCAGGCGAAAAAACGCCTAAAAACACGGCAAAATGGTGTGCCGAAAAAACATCCGAAAAAGGAACGATGCAACAAAAACAGTCTTGTCTCAAAACTCAATAAAT
>JAGAJV010000187.1 GCA_017625915.1 Clostridia bacterium | reverse complement strand
GGATTCCAAAATAAATAATGCTTCCTCGTTGTTATATAAATGCGATAAATCAATTAGCTTGTCCTGCAAAAAGCCTTCAATTCCGTTTTGCATTCCGTAAAGCTTTTTTATACCTTTACCTTTTGAAGCACCGCGAATTACACCTGCTAATGTTGCATTTATTGCTGAGGTTGGCCCTCCCGATTGACCGACAATTGCATTTCCTATTAAATAATCCATAGCTTCTCCTTGAAAATCACTATTTAAAAGTATAGCATAATACTTTTAAAAAGTCAAATATAATAATTACTTTATTTTAAAATTATTATTTGTTAAGCTGTGAATAAATTACTTATTTTTTAATGAATTGATGTATTTTGGACAAAATACACAAAAAAATTTATTTTTTTGTAATTTTTCTATTTATTTTTCTTAAAAATTGTGCTATAATAATAGTAACAAAGGGAATC
This sequence comes from Clostridia bacterium, assembly GCA_017625915.1. Classification (GTDB taxonomy): domain Bacteria; phylum Bacillota; class Clostridia; order Oscillospirales; family CAG-272; genus RGIG2000. Next base: position 4,685 of record JAGAJV010000187.1, on the reverse strand, counting down.
CTTTGAATTTACGCACAAGAGGTGATTTTATGAAGATGAATTTTACGGCTAGACAAATGAAGGTTTACGAGGCAGTTAAAAATACTGCGGAAAAGAAGCTTGCCAAGTTTGACAAGTTCTTTGATGAGGGTGCAGAAATGGATGTCACCTTCTCTATGCCGAAAAATCTTGAAAAGGTTGAAATTACCATCTATTCTAACGGAATGATGTTCCGTGCTGAGGAAGCTGCCGGAACATTTGCAACAGCTATTGACCGTGCTAGCGAAGCCCTTGAAAGACAGATAAGAAAGAATAAGACAAGGCTACAGAAGCGCATTAAGGATGAGGGCTACGCAATTGTAGATGAACAATATCCATACCTTGAGGAGGAAGAAATTTTAGTTGAGGATGTTAAGGTTAAAACCTTCTCCTTTAAGCCTATGTCACTTGAGGAAGCAATTCTTCAAATGAACCTTTTAGGTCACGATTTCTATGTGTTCAAGGATGCTGAAAATAACGAAACCTGTGTAGTTTATAAGCGTAAGGAAGGCGGATATGGTTTAATCGTTCCTGAACTATAATTTTAACAGAAAAGCCAGCCCTTGTGGCTGGCTTTTGTGTTATCTAATATCTTTAATTACCTCTTCCGGTGGGGTGTCGAGAACATCGGGCTTTCTGAATAGGCTACGCATATATTTAAGGGCAGATGCATAATAGAAGCCATCGCAAATTCTTTCGTCTAAGTTGTAGGTAACATCTACATAGCTATATTTATAAACACTTCCGTCAGGATTTACCTTAAATTCTCTTTGCTTAGCACCAAATGCGCAAAATGTTGGTACTGTTCCAAAATCGTAAAGATGATGCACTATTGGCGGAATACCAAGTGAGCCCATTGATGTAATGAAAAACGATGCGTGGAATGGACTTAATTTTGTTAATGATCTTGGCAATAGTCCACAATAATCAAGAAAGCGTAAAAATCTAATAGTCCATCTTAAAAGAAGTCCCGGTATAAAATTTAAAGCCTTAGCTAATTTGTCGAAGCTACTGCTCTTTGCTTCTCTGTAGCCTTCAATTTTTTCATTGAGAATATTATATACATCTACAGCAGTGCAGTCCGGCTTTAAAAGGATTTTAACAACTGTATCGGGGGATTCAAGCGTCATTTCCTTTTTAATTACAAGACAAACCTCAACCAGCTCTCTTGTGTAAATCTTTTGACCACGGATAAAGCGATTAATTGCAGGACGCTGTGAGCAGGTTCTTGCATAGGCTGCTATCAAAACATGCATTATATTAAAATTCTTAAGCCCTTGCTCCTGTTTTTTCTTTATATATTTATCAATTGGTGTTAAATTGATTTTATCAAAGATAAAGTTTTGTGAGCCGATACGGTTTTCCATAATGTACGGAACAAGTCGCGACATAGGGGATATGCCCTTGACTCTGCGTATTTTTTCCTTTGGTGGTTTTACCTTCTTTTGCTTTGGCTCTTTTGTTTTTTCCTTTTTCACAGTAAAATCGCCTTTCTGTTTATTTTGAGTTTATATTATTTTAACATATTTTTCTTCATTTGTACAGTGTTTTTTGCATGTTTTTTGACTTGTCAACATTTTTCTGCAATTTTTGCATAAAATTATCGACACTTATTGGACTTTTTATTGATTTTAGCAATAAAATATGATAAAATAGAAATATAGAGTATTTTCTTAAAGCGAGGTATTACAAAATGGGCATTAAAAGAATATTTTTAACAGTACTTGATAGCTTTGGTGTTGGATATTTGACTGACGCTGATAAATTCGGCGATATGGGCGCTAACACATTAAAAAGTGTATCTAAATCTGAAAAATTAAATATACCTAACCTTATAAAATGTGGGCTTGGCAATATTGACGGAGTTGACTGCATTGAAAAATGCGACATTCCCTTGGGTATTTATGGAAAAATAAAGGAAGCATCACAAGGTAAAGACACAACCGTTGGACATTGGGAAATTGCAGGTATTGTTTCAAGCAGTCCTATGCCTACCTATCCAAACGGTTTTCCAAGTGAGGTTTTAGAGGAATTTACCCGTCTTACAGGCTATGGGGTTTTATGCAACAAGCCATATTCCGGCACACAGGTAATTATGGATTATGGTAAGGAGCATTTGGAAACAGGCAAGCTAATTATATACACATCTGCTGACAGTGTATTCCAAATTGCAGGACACGAGGAGCTAATTCCTATAGAAAAGCTTTATGAAGTGTGCGAGATTGCAAGAAAAATGCTTGTAGGCAAGCATGGAGTTGGCAGAGTTATTGCAAGGCCATTTATAGGTGAATATCCTAATTTTAAGAGAACAGCTAACAGGCGAGATTTTTCTCTTGAGCCACCTAAGAAAACTGTGCTTGATGCATTGATTGAAAAGGATTTAGATGTTATTTCTATTGGTAAGATATACGATATTTTTGCGCACCGTGGCATTTCACAGTATCATTTAACCCACTCAAACACTGAGGGCATTTCTAAAATGCTTGAAATAATGGATTGTGACTTTAACGGTCTATGCTTTACAAATTTGGTTGATTTTGATATGCTATACGGACACAGAAATGATGTTGACGGATACGCCTCTGCGCTTTCTGAGTTTGATTTATGTATTCCAAGGATTTTAGAAAATCTAAGAGAAGATGATATTTATATTATCACCGCCGACCACGGCTGTGACCCGGGGGATATAAGCACTGACCATACAAGAGAGTATGTGCCTGTTATTGTACTTGGTAAAAATATTTCGGGACAGAGCATTGGCACTATTGACTGCTTTGCATCTATTGCAAAAACGATCGGTGATGTATTTAAGCTTGGATACGAATGTGAGGGTTCTTCCCTTGCTGATATAATAAAATAACGGGAGGAGTGTTTATTTTGGATATAAATTACACAGAGCTTGTACAGCTGGCTCAGCTATCAAGAGCCAGGGCTTATGCGCCTTATTCTAAATTCAAGGTAGGTGCATATTTAATTGATACAAACGACGAATGCTTTTATGGCTGTAACATTGAAAACGCATCATATTCTGCTACAATTTGCGCCGAAAGAACTGCTTTTATGCAGGCTGTTGCAGTAGGAGCACGCAAATTTAAGGCGATTGCAATTGTTGGTGGACTTGGCGACGAAATTACTGATTTTTGTTATCCCTGTGGCGTTTGTTTACAGTTTATGAGCGAATTTTGCGACGAGAATTTTGAAATTGTTCTATATAATGGCAAGGAAATCAAGGTGCATACCTTGGGTGAGCTTATGCCATTTAGATTTAATAAGGAAAATTTGAAATGAGAATTTATGATATAATTTACAAAAAAAGAATGGGCAAGACTCTTACAAAAGAGGAAATTGAGTTTGCCATAAACGGATATATGTCGGGGGACGTGGCTGATTATCAAATTTCTGCTCTGCTTATGGCTATATGCTTTAATTCTATGAATGAACAGGAAATCTTTTATTTAACTGATGCTATGATGCGCTCGGGCGATACTGTCGATTTAAGCAGATTTGGCAATTTATCCGTCGATAAGCACAGCACAGGCGGTGTGGGTGATAAAACCACATTAATTGTTGCGCCTATTGTCGCTTCCCTTGGCTGCAAGGTGGCAAAAATGTCGGGACGAGGTCTTGGGCATACGGGCGGTACTGTTGATAAGCTGGAGTCTTTAAATGGCTACAGGTCCTCTCTTTCCTCAAATGAATTTTTGGGACAGGTTGAAAAAATCGGTATTGCAGTAACAGGACAAAGTGGAAATTTTGCCCCTGCTGATAAAAAGCTATATGCTTTAAGAGATGTAACCGCAACTGTTGATTCTATACCTCTGATTGCATCTAGCATTATGTCAAAAAAGCTTGCCTCCGGCGCTCACTCTATCGTTTTAGATGTAAAATGTGGCAGCGGCGCATTTATGAAAAACGAAGCTGACGCTAAAGCCCTTGCTTCTGCTATGATTGATATTGGTAACAAATTTGGCAGACGGGTTCGCGCCTTGATTACAAATATGGATGTGCCTCTTGGTAATTTTGTGGGTAATTCCTTAGAGGTTTATGAGGCTGTACAGGTGCTTTCAGGCATGGGTGAAGCAAATTTAACTGAGCTTTGCATTTCTCTCGCTTCAAATATTGTATCCATTTCACTTGGTGTTGATATTGACAAAGCAAGAGAAATGGTCGAGGACAGCATTTCAAGCGGTCTTGCACTTAATAAAATGAAGGAATGGATAAATGCGCAGGGTGGTGATATTTCGCCTTTAAATGAGCCTGATTTGCTTTTAGGTGCTAAATTCAAAAAGGAATACAAGGCTAAAAGCAGTGGCTATATTTCAAAAATCAATGCTGAGTGTGTTGGTATTGCTTCAATGCTTTTAGGCGCAGGCAGGGCTAAAAAGGACGATATAATTGATTATTCTGCCGGCATTGAGTTAAAATGCTGCTACAGTGATTATGTAAATCAAGGCGATACAGTATGTGTGCTTTATACATCAAACGACAGCTTATTTAATGCTTGCGAAAAAAAGCTTGATGAAGCATTTAGCTTAAGTGAAGCTAAGCCAGAAAGCAACACCTTGATTTATGATACATTATAAAAATTCTGCTCACTGTTTTGTGAGCAGTTTTTAATTTTATATTGATTTTCTTGTTTTTTAGGTATATAATATTGGGGTAAATAT
>JAGAJV010000186.1 GCA_017625915.1 Clostridia bacterium | reverse complement strand
TTAATAAAATTCTAAAAACTACACGCACAGATATTTTTCTATTGTAAAATTATAATATATATGTTAAAATTAAGCCAAAGAGAGAATTTTTAAAGGAATTGGAATATGAAATCAAAAATTTTAGACATACTAAAAACATATTTGATAATTACCGTTGGCGGAATTATCGTTGCTTGCGGAGTTTACTTTTTTAGCTTTCCAAACAACTTTTCTACAGGTGGTACAAGCTCGCTTTCTGTATTAGTTGCAAAGCTTGTTGCTACCTTTGCACCATCGGCAGCACAGTATATCACACCAGGTCTTATAATGGTAACAGTTAATGTAATTTTGCTTGCTATCGCCCTTATTATTTTCGGTAAGGAATTTGCATTTAAAACCGTTTACTGTAGCTTGCTTATTTCCTTATCCTCATTTGTACTTGAAAGAGTGTTGCCTATTACAAAAATTACAGGCGGCGCGCCTACAATTACAGATGATGCGTTTTTGGAGCTTTTATTTGCTATAGGCTGTATAGCAGTAGGTAGCGCTATAACCTTTAGTGTTGGTGCATCCTCAGGTGGCACTGATATTGTGGCTATGATACTTAAAAAATACACTAACCTTGATATTAGCCGTGCGCTATTTGTATCCGATGCAGTTTTAGTTCTTGCAAGCTTCTTTATCTTCGATTTAAGAATAGGTCTATATTCACTTCTCGGTCTTATCTTGAAATCCTTTATCGTAGATGTTGTAATCGACGGTATTTACTTAACAAAATGCTTCTATATTATAACATCAAGAGAAAAGGAGATTGTAGAATTTATTAATAACAAGCTACATCGTGGCGCTACAGTTTCAATGTGTACAGGCTCATTTACTCACGAGGACAAGAAAATTATTATAACAGTTTTAAGCCGAACACAGGCTATGCAATTAAAGAATTTTATTAAGGAAACAGGCGACGGTACAGACTTTACTATTATTACTAACTCCAGTGATATTATTGGAAAGGGCTTCCGTTCAGCAATTTGACAAAGTCAAATTGCAGCTAAATTCGCCGTGCGAGCTAAATTGACCGTTGTCAGCTAAATTTGCAAGCAAGCTAAATTCGGCAAGCCGAGCTATATGCGAATTTAATTTAGCTTTACGAAGTAAAATTTCGCTACGAAGTAATTTCGCTATTGCAAAGCAATAATTTCGCTTAAAATTAACGAGGTAAATTATGAAAAAACGCATCTGTTTACTACACGCAGGTGGAACAATAGGAATGATACCCTCAGAGGACGGCTACAAGCCTATGGAGGGATACCTTGAAACGCTTCTTGAGGGGCTCAAGGATTTAAAAAACGAAAAAATGCCTGAATATGATTTTTATGAGATGTCACCGCTTCTTGATTCCTCTGATATGACGGTAAATGAGTGGAACAGAATAGGCAGGCTTATTTACGATTTATACGATAAATATGATGGCTTTGTGGTGCTACACGGCACTGATACAATGGCTTACACTGCCTCTGCATTATCATTTATGCTTGAAAATCTAGACAAGCCTGTAATTTTGACGGGCTCACAAATTCCGCTTTGTGAAATCAGAAGCGACGGTCTTGATAATCTTATTACATCAATGATAATTGCCTCTGACGGAATTATATGCGAGGTGTGTCTGTATTTTGGCGGAAAGCTAATGCGTGGCAACCGTGCTACTAAAATGTCCTCAGACGGTATGCGTGCCTTTTCCTCCCCTAACTGCCCATTGCTTGCCGAAGCAGGCATATCAATTACATATATGCCATATCCACCCTTGCCAAAGCGTACAGGCAGCTTTAGCTTCTGCGAGTTTATTGATGTGCCAATAGGTGTATTAAAAATTTTCCCAGGTATTCGCTTCCCGCTATTCGAGGGAGTGATGACGGAAAAGCTAAAGGGAATTGTCCTTGAAACCTTTGGTGCGGGCAATATTCCATCAGATAACGGAAGCTTACTTCCAATTATTAAAAAGGCATTTGAAAGTGGCTCTGTAGTAGCTGTGTGCTCACAGTGTCCACGGGGTACAGTATCACTTGGCATATATAAAACAAGCTCTGCTCTTAAAAAGGCGGGAGCAGTAAGCGGCTATGATATGACCACGGAAAGCGCTGTTGCTAAGCTTTATTACTTATTTAGTAAAGGCTATTCAAAGGAAAAAATTAAGTTTAAAATGGAAGAAAACTTAAGAGGAGAATTAACAGCAGCCAGCAGTCAGCAGTCAACAATTTAATTTAATTTCACATAAAAGAAAGGAACATTATGAAAACATTAAATTTAGAAAATTTTGAACAAGTAACAAAGGAAAACAAAAAGGTATTAATTGACTTTTATGCAGATTGGTGCGGTCCTTGCCAAATGCTTGCACCAATTGTTGAGGAGATTGACAAGGAAAACAGCGACATTTGCGTATGCAAGGTAAATGTTGACGAAAACGGTCAGCTTGCCGGCGCATTTGGCGTTCAATACATTCCTTATCTTGTGGTAATTAAGGACGGCGCAATCACACATCAGTCAAGTGGCGTAAAAACCAAGGAGCAAATCCTAGATTTATTTAAATGAGAGTGACATTATGAAAAAAATATTATTAATTTTATTAATTTTACTTACCCTGTGTCTGTTTTTAGCTTCCTGTAATAATACACCAAGCGACACAGATACAAGTATAGATACTATCACTGATACAAGTACAGATACTGACACTAATACAGACACTGACACAAGTACAGATACTAATACCGAAACAGACACTAATACAGACACTAATACTAATACTAATACCGAAACAGATACTAACGCAGACACTAATACTGATACTGATACCGAAACAGACACTGACACCGACACAAATACTGATACAAGCACCGACACGGAAGCTGATACTGATACAGACACCGATACCGATGTTGACGATAATAGAGTACAAGCGCCTAATATTACCATACTTGACTATAACTTCAACGAGGTAGCTCTTGATAGCTTAAAGGGAAAGCCTATTGTGCTTAATTTCTGGGCTAGCTGGTGTCCGCCCTGCAAGGCTGAAATGCCCGATTTTGAGGAGGCGTATCAATTATACGGTGACGAGGTTCTATTTGTAATGGTAAGCCATCTTGCGTGGGGTAATGATACCGTAGAAAGAGCAAAAGCATTCTACGAGCAAAGCGGCTACACCTTCCCTGTTTATTTTGACGCAAAGAGTGAGGGCTACGAGAAATATGGAATTAACGGTATCCCACAAACCTTCTTTATAGACAAAGACGGATATATTCAAAGCTACGTGCCTCATATGATAACAAAGGATGAGCTATTTAGAGCAATAGAGGAAATAAAATAAAAAACAACCTTCAAATACAGGATTGAGTGTCTGTATTTGAAGGTTTTTTAGTTGTATCTCTTAATTTTTAGATTATTGAATCCGTTTGTTTTCGATATGGTTTGCCAAAAGCGAGGTATGAGCTTTGGGCACAACGGCTGATATCTAGTTTACATAATATTTTTCAAGGGTATCAAGGCAGATACAGCCAAGAGTGCCAGTAAACACTGCTCCGCAATCTATGGCTATGTGGTTTTTGTGCTCAAATATTTTGCCCTTATAGCGATAGTCGATAAGTGCTGTGGGGGTGTGACCTGTAACGGTATATTTGTCATCAAAATATACCTTATCGTACTCACACTCGCCAACAATTAGCTCCTGCCAATCAATATTATCAAAATCCATCATTAGCTCCCTTGACGGAACTGTATGAGATAGGAAAAATTTTCTACCCTGTATCTCTAACTCCTCAAAAACTGAAAAGCAATTAAGGTATGAAAGTAGCTCTTTTTTGTCCTCGTCGCTTAATTTCTTATATGCTTGATAGGTAGGAAGTCCACCGTCACTTAGCCACATTTTGAATACTGCTAAAATTTCATCATTCGCCTTCTTTTTTAGCTTACTAAGCAGTGTTTGTGCAGTATAATCGTGATTCCCTAAAAGTGGAATTATATTTTTCCTTTTCATCATATCAAATAAAATTTTAATACCACCGTCGCCCCTGTCAATCACATCGCCTAAAATATAAAGGGTATCTGTGTCGCTAAAATTGATTTTTTCTAGCATTTTTATGTATAAATCATAGCATCCGTGTAAATCACTCATTGCGTAAATCATATTTTCTCCTTTAGCTAGCCGAAAAGTACCGTCCTATCGCTTTTTAAGGCGGGTTCGATTGGGTACTTTTTGGCTAGGAAAAAGCGACACAGGGTCGCTTTTTTTATTTTTCCTTATAGTATAGAAGACAATGACAATAGCCCTCAAAGCTTGGATCGGCTATTTGCTCTCTGAATTCCTTGCAGATACATTTTGTATCCTCGCTTCTTTCAAGACGGCAAGGGCAATAGCCACCCTTTTTCTCTAAGCCCTCTTTTATTTTTGCAACTATTTCCTTGTTTTCGTTTAATCTTATTTTAGCCATTTTCTTTACCCATTAATATTTCACATTCGCCATTCCAGCCAAGCTCAAAGCCGACAGGGATTGCTGCGCCCATATATGTAATTGTTCCCTTACAACCATAAAATGCATTTGCCTTAATATCCTTAATATTTTCGCCAATATCAATATTCTTAAATAGCGAGCAGTTAGCAAAAGCATATTCTCCAATGTATTCAACGCCCTTGCCAAGATTTATTGTTCTTAAAAACGAGCAAGCAAAAAATGCGTGTGACCCAATATATTTTACGCTATTCGGTATGCTTACATTTCTTAGCTTTGGGGCAAAATAAACAGCAAACGGTGCTATTCCCACTGTATTTTCTCTTATTTCAAGAACATCTATTTCCTTATTGTCAAGCCTCATTAGCCAATTTCCTATATAGCTACAGCCTTGATAGCTTTCATATTTTAGCTTATCGCAATTAAAGATTGCATCCTCTCCTAATTTTGTAAGAGTGGCAGGAAAATTAATTTCCTCCAGGTTTTTACAATCCTTAAATGCTTTTGAATTTATATATCTTATGCCCTCGGGAATTGATACCTTTTTTACAGTTGTGTTACCAAAAAACGCTTTTTCGCCTATACCTATAACCTTTTTACCATTGTAGCTTGATGAAATTATAATCTCTTCTCTATTTTCCTTAATACCTATAACCTCATAGCAAATGCCTGTTTCCTTATACTCATAAAGCTCCGGAGAATCATTAGGCAAAGCGCTGATGCCTGTATCTGTGTCTATGCTTGTATCTGTGTCAATATCATTGTCACAGGCAATAATAAATAATGATAAAACTGCTATTAGTAGAACTAAAATTTTTTTCATTTTATCTCCTTGATCGGAAACAATCCCTCAATTGATGTTATGGCTCATAGCTGTAGCTGTATAGATTATTTGCGCTCAGGAATTTTCCAAAAATATATTTTTTGCAAGCGCTTTCATTTAGTACATAGATTTTTCCGTCCTTGTAAACGATTTCCTCTGCCATTGGTGGTAATTTAAGTGTTTTTACAAGGCATTTGCTATCTAAGTGATAAAGTGACATTGGGTTTCCGTCAATTATAACTGTATTCATATCACTTTCAATAAGTAGCATATCGTAAAAATATAGCTTTGAGGTTGATAAGCCCCAAGAGGTAGATAGTACGATTTGACTGTCGCCAATTGTGTACATACCCTGTATTGCATCTGTAGTTGTAATGCCTGCAACAGGCTTGCCGCTTATATTTAGCTTGCTGTTGTCTAGCTTAAATACAGTAATTAATGCTGTATTATCGTCACCTGATGGTGTTTTTAGTCTGTGAGAATCTAAGGTTTCATAATCGTTTTCTCTATAAAATTCGCCAACCATCATATATCCGTTATAAATGTGGCAATATGCCGGGTTATTATAGGTTTTAACTCTACCTATTTTTTTAACCTCCTTAGCCCCATCTAAAACCTGATGAAGCGGGAACACATCAAGACCGCCATCATAGCCCTTTTCCTTTGTTCCCTCGGTAATGTATAAATTATTGCCGTAGTATTCAATACCGCCTGTATGTCCTGTGTAGTCGCTTCCGTCCTCATTTTTAAGCTCTGTTTTGCTTAAAACCTTGCCGTCAGCTGATACTACATAAACTCTTGATGCGCTATTATCTGCCATATAGCCACAAATAATAAATACATCCTTTTCCTCTACATATTCCATACCCTGTTGAACTAAGCCGTCCTTTATACCGGGCATTTTAAATTCCTTGTTTGCGTCCTTATAAAATTCTCTATACTTTATTCTTTCGCCAATTTTAACACCGGCTAAAGCCAAAATAATAACGCCTAAAACTATTGCTACTGTAATCAATGTTATTCTTACCGCCTTATTTTTCATAAAACTTCCTTTCTTAATAATAAAATAATGCAACAATATTGTATCATTATTTTTCTTTTTTGTCAACCTATCATTATTTTACAAAAAAATTGCACACTCCTGTGTGCAATTTTTTATTTATTTGTATTCATATAAGGCATATAAATCTTTAGATAGTTTATACCTGAAGCTACTGTCATAAAGGACATTGCAGCTATTAGAATAAATGATGCAAGATAATTAAATGCTCCTAGATTTATTGTGCCTGATGCTATTAAAGCATGCTCAATTAAAACAATCAAAATGCAAGCCATTTGAGTAACTGTTTTTGCCTTACCAAAGAAGTTTGCAGCAATTACATTTCCTGCGCTAGACGCACAAACTAATCGTATTGATGTAACACCAAGCTCTCTTATAAATACTATAACGCACGCCCAAATCATAATGCCATCAAGAGCTTCAATTTTCACTGCAAGCATTAAAAATGCAGAGAAAACAAGTGCTTTATCAGCCAAGGGGTCCATTATTTTACCAAAATTGGTTACAATTCCGTATTTTCTTGCAATCTTTCCGTCAAGCATATCGGTAAGAGAAGCAATAGCAAAAAGCACAGCCGCTACAATACCTGCAATTAGCGGATTTTCAATATAGAAATAACATGCAACAAATGCAGGAATTAAAAGCATTCTTAAAATTGTTAGTTGGTTTGGAATATTCATTTTCATAATTCTATCCTCTAAATAATGAATTGAACGCAAGCGTTCATTAAATGGCTATGCCATTTAAATCATAGTCATAATTCTCTGTTATTTTAACCTTAACAAAATCTCCCACCTTGTGTTTGTTTTTTGATGTAAAGAACACCTTTCCGTCAATATCGGGTGCGTCCTTATAGCTTCTGCCATAATAGGTTTCAGCTACTACATCATAGCCCTCGCAGATAACATCATATATTTTTCCAATAGCTTCCTTGCCCTGCTTTTCGCATACATAAAGCTGTTCTCTCATTAAAATATCATATCTATCCTGCTTTACCTGCTCGTCTATTTGGTCCTCAAAATTGTATGCAGGGGTGTCCTCCTCTCTTGAATAAGGGAAAGCACCAAAATTATCAAATTCAGCCTCTTTTATAAACTCGCAAAGCTCTGAAAAGTCTTCTTCGGTTTCACCCGGGAAGCCTACAATTGCAGTTGAGCGAATAGCTATTCCGTCTATTTCTCTTAACTGCTTTATAGCCTTACGAATTAATGCACCATCTCCACGACGGTTCATTCTCTTTAAAATTTTATCTGAGATATGCTGAATAGGAATGTCAATATATTTTAAAAGCTTGTCATTTGTTTTAAACTCGTAAAGAAGCTCTGGCGTGATTTTATCCGGATAGCAGTATAAAATTCTTATCCATTTAACATCTGTTTCGTAAGCTAAACGGTGTAGGAGTGTGGCTAATTCATATTTTCCGTATAAGTCAATTCCGTATGCAGTGGTATCCTGACCTATTACAATCAGCTCCTTAATTCCCATATCTACAAGCTCCTTTGCCTCGGTTATAAGCTCGTCAATTGGGCGAGAACGAAATTTGCCTCTTATATTAGGAATTGAGCAATAGGTGCAACGGTTGTTACAGCCCTCGGAAATTTTAAGATACGCAAATGCCTCACCTGTGGTTACAATTCTGTCACCACCAAGCTCGACGGTGTTTTTGTCTCCGTATTCCTCGTATTTATTGCCATTTTCAATTTTCTTAATTGCCTTAACAATGCTATGAACGCTACCTGTGCCAAGAACAGCATCAACCTCGGAAAACTCCTTCATTATTTCCTCACGGTATCGCTCTGCAAGACAGCCTGTTACGATAATTCCCTTTAAATTGCCATTTTCCTTAAGCCAAGCAATATCTAAAATATTATCAATTGATTCCTTTTTTGCATCGTTTATAAATGCGCAGGTATTAATTACAATAATGTCGGCTTCCTCACTATCAGGAGTAATCTCATAGCCTGCATCGGCAATATGTCCCAGCATAACCTCGGTATCTAAAAGGTTTTTAGGACAGCCTAAAGAAACAAAGCCTATTTTACTCATTTTTACCTCTTTCGGAAACCATTTTAACTGCTTCCTTAATATCACCTATAGTATATCCATATCTCATAAGAGCGCCCATCATTTTTGCAAGCTCCTGTGAATCTCTTGGCAAAGGCATATATTTGTTTTCTATAATGTATGCGCAATTTTCTGCAAAATTAACGCTTGCAAGATTTTTTGAAACATACTCGTCTACATCCTCACGCATATAGCCCTTTGTTATTAGCTCATTTTTAATTTTGAGCTTACCAAACTTTTTATAAAGATATGTGTCGCATAAAAGACCGATTTGCTTTTTCTCGTCAATGTATCCTCTATGCTCCATATAAAGTGCAATATTCTCACACACCTCATAGTTAAAGCCCTTTTGACGAAGCTTTTGTATGAGGGTTTTTTTGTTATTTTCACCGTAAGAAAGAATGGTAAAGGCTTGGCGACGAGCATTGTCAAATATCATTTCCTCTCTGATTTTAAGAAAGTGAGCATCACCAATCTTATCGCCCTCTTTAATATCAAAGCGCGCGTATTGCTCCTCTGAAACCAGCATTTCAAAGGTTGTATCCATTGATGATCTTATACAATATGTTCTTCCCGCAGGGGACTTCTTAATTCTCTCTACTGTGTAAAAAATTTTTTCTTCCATAACCTATTTTAATCCAAATTTAACGCGTCAATATCGAAATCAGATGTGTCAATGTCGTCATCATCGCCACCAACAGCATCACCATTTGCTACCTTGTCCTTTATTTTTTCCTCCAGCTCCTTCATTTGCTCCGGATTAGACTCAAAATATTTTCTTGCATTGTCCTTACCCTGTGCGATTCTTGTTCCGTTATATGAGAACCAAGAGCCACTCTTTTCAATAAGCTCAAGCTCTATTGCAAGATTCATAATTTCAGAGGATTTAGAGATACCTGTGCCATAAAGAATATCAAATTCAGCAGTTCTGAACGGTGGAGCAACCTTATTTTTAACAACCTTACATTTTACATGGTTACCGTAGGATTCTGTGCCGTTTTTAAGCACCTCGCTCTTACGAACATCAATTCTTACAGATGCGTAATACTTAAGGGCATTACCACCCGTTGTTGTTTCCGGGTTACCGTACATTACACCAATTTTTGAACGAAGCTGGTTAATAAAGATTACAATACAGTTACTGGATGAAATAGCGCCTGAAAGCTTTCTTAATGCCTGTGACATAAGTCTGGCTTGAACACCCATATGGCTATCACCCATACTGCCCTCAATTTCCTGCTTAGGAACAAGAGCTGCAACTGAGTCAATAACAACTATATCAACAGCGCCTGAGTCAACAAGCTTTTCTGTAATTTCAAGAGCCTGCTCACCGTGGTCCGGCTGTGATACTAATAAATCATCTATATTTACACCAATAGCCTTTGCATATACAGGGTCAAGTGCATGCTCTGCGTCAATAAATGCTGCAATACCACCAACCTTTTGTACCTCTGCAATTGCGTGTAAGGCTACTGTTGTTTTACCTGAGGATTCAGGCCCGTATATTTCTATAATTCTGCCTCTTGGTAGTCCCCCAACACCTAAAGCTAAATCAAGTGTTAATGAGCCTGTGGAAACTGCGCTGATTTGCATATCAGGGCTATCACCTAAACGGCGAATTGACTCCTGTCCACATTCCTTTCTAATCTGACCAAGAGCAGCTTCAAGGGCTTTCTTTTTATCGTCTGCGTTACTTATAACGACCTTTTCCTTTTTTTCTGCCTTTTTTGCCAT
>JAGAJV010000185.1 GCA_017625915.1 Clostridia bacterium | reverse complement strand
CTATATGCTCAGCTAATGTTAGTGCGGCATCGTTTGCAGATGCAATAATTACACATTTTAAAAGCTCCTCAACTTCCATGACTTCTCCTGGCTCCAAAAACACTTGTGAACCACCCATTGAAGCAGCGTGTTCACTTACAGTTAATGTGTCATCATATTTTAAATTTTCATGCTCAATTGCCTCAAAGACTAATAATAATGTCATAATTTTTGTAACAGATGCAGGAGGCAAAGGTGTGTCCTTGTTTAAGCTATAAAGCACTGTGCCTGTGTTTGCATCAATCAAAACTGCACTTTTTGCATTAATCTCAAGCTGTGGCTCTTTTATTGTAATACTTGACACAGGAACACAAAGAGAAAATAAAAGCAAAAATAACATTGATAAAGATAATACTTTTTTCATAAAATCACCCCTTAATTTATTAAAATAAAAGCTAAGCAAATATAACCATTATATAAAAGCCATAAAAAATGTAACCCAAGACAAATGGTCCACATAGAATAAATACGATACGCAGAAATAATCGCAAGAAAGCAAAAGAAAATTGATACAAGTATTGACAACAATGCTATAAAAGGAGCGATTGCACCAAAAAACAAAGGATATATTATAAGCATAAAAATTTGCATTAAAGCAATATAAAGTCCAATTTTATATGCTTTTTGTCGTTTGTATTTTTCGCATCCAAATAGCACTCCTGCAAAAATTGTACCACATAACAAAAAGGATAATCCCCATAATATAAACATAAAACCAATATGAATAGCAGAACGAGGAAATGTGTATAAAAGCATTACTCTATTTACTCCGCCGCCAATTATCCAGCTTGCAATTCCCAAAATTAAAAATATCAATGAGAATATTAGTATATATTTAATTTTTATCATTCTTATTTCGTGTGAAATTCTATCAAAAAAGCATGAAATTCTCTTAATTAATTTCAAAAAAATCACCTCACAATAAATTTATGAGGTGATTTGGAATTTAATTCATATTTCTTTTTCTAGTTTCTATAAAATATTCGCTATCAAGTATAGTTATATCATTAAATTCATTATTTCTAGTATAATCAAGTAAAGAAACAGCTCTTCTTCGATAAGATGGGGTTAATGCATCAGCGATTAAGCCATCTTGGATATCAATTACAACCTTTTTGTGTAAATTGCAATGTTCAGTAGGCTCTGTTCCCTTTTTGAAGTATCCGATACTAACTCTTGAGCCTCTCATATCATTTTTACATTCCTCGCAAGGTAGCTTACCACTATCAATACAAAATTCAAGCTCAACAATATTATCAGATACATAAAAATCTTCATGTTCTTTATCATCATATACTCTGTTCATAATCTCGTCAAATAAAATACAAGAAGGATTTTTAGTGTAATACATAGGCTTTGGTGTGTCATATCCACACCAAGCACCACAAACATATGAAGGTGTATATCCTATAAACCATCTATCTCTTAAATCACTCGAGGTTCCTGTTTTGCCTGCTACAGATGTCTTATTTTTTAAAGATATATATCGTGCTGTACCATTATTAATTACACCCTCTAATAGCTTATTCATTATAACAGCAGTATCCTTATCTAAGATTTTTTCATAGCTATCCTTGTTTTCTAAAACAATATTACCAAAATTATCTGTAACATATAGGTATGTCTTTGGCTTTGAAATATAACCACCATTCGCAAAAGCTGTGTAAGCGTTTGTAATATTTAATAGTGTTTCACCATTTGTAAGCTGTCCCAGTGCTAAAGGTGAGGGAGACAAATCGTTCTTACTATCTAAATTCAACTTAAAATTTTTTGTTAAAAAATCATACGAATTGTTAATTCCTAAATTTTCAAGCACCTTAACTGCAACAGTGTTTGTAGAATGCTCCACTGCATATGAAATTGGCATTAAGCCTCTATACTTATTAGGCGAGTTTTTAGGCCATAATGAGCCATTTAACATTTTAATAGGTACATCGTCATATACAGTTGAATAATTTATTAGATTATTTTCAATTGCAGGAGCATAAATGGATAATGGCTTTAAAACTGAGCCTGGTGCTCTTTTAGCCTGTGTAGCTCTATTAAAAATTCTATTTCCGCTCTTTTCGCCAAGACCTCCAACTATTGCAAGCACATCAGATGTATTTGCGTCTATTACAACGCATGAGGCTTCTGGATAGCTGCCATCATCATTGGGTAAAATATAAGACTTATAATTTTCACAAACATCATTAGCGATATATTGTATTTTGGGATCGATGGTCGAATATATATTAAGCCCGCCCTTTAAAAGCATCATTTTAGCAGATTTTTCTGGTATATCGTACTTTATTGAGATATCTTTTATTAAATCGCTTATTAATGCTTCAGTAAACCAAGAATATATTCCTGTACTTTTTTCATTTTCTATATTGCTATTAATTACTAAAGTTTCATTTAGTGCCCTTTCATATTCCTCTTGGGTTATCATTCCTTGTTCAAGCATTTGATTTAAAATAATTTTACTTCTTTTATCATTATTTTCGGTGTTTGTGTATGGGTCATATTTCGTAGGATTTTGAACAATTGATGCAAGGGAGACGCATTCCTTTAAACTTAAGTCTTTTACATTTTTTCCAAAATATAGTTCAGAAGCAGAGCCAACGCCGTAACAATTCTCGCTTAAATATACCACATTTAGATATGATTCAAGAATTTCGTTCTTGCTTAAGTCCTTTTCTAAGTTTATAGCTCTAAAAATCTCCTCAAGCTTTCTTTTAGGAGAAGCATTGTTATCTCCTGTTAAGTTTTTAATTAATTGTTGAGTAATAGTTGAGCCCCCAAAGCTTCTTTTGTCAAATCCAAAAATGTAGTTTCCTGCTGCCTTAATGGTCCTCAACCAGTCAACTCCTTTGTGTTTGTAAAATCTCTTATCCTCAATTGCTATGAAAGCATTTTTAAGATTGTTTGGCATATCATAAATAGATTTCCACTCACTTCTTTGCAAAAATAATGCCTCATCCTTTAATTCTATCGCTTCACCTGTTCTATTTGTTCTACTATCGTAATTAAAGTAATAAATTTTAGTAATAGATGAGCTTCCCGTTCGGATTAGTGACAAATCAATCTCTTTATCAATATTAAAATGAACATATATTCCAAAGGAAATAATTGCTGCAAGTAAAAGCAAAAATAAAATTAACGATATTCTTACAAAAAGCTGTTTTTTTGTTAATTTCAAGATATTTTTCACCTCTTTATGAATATATTTTTATTATTTGCCTAACAATAAATCATATTCTAATAAAGGAACTTTAAATTATGGAACAAAAAAATGAAGAAAATGTTTATATAGAAAAAAGAATTTTTGTTTTTTCTCTTTTCTTATTAGCAATATTTATTATTTCATCAATTCTTTTATCGTATTTTTTATTAAGTGATAAAATTCTAGAAATTAATAGCAAAAATATAACCACCGAGCCAGATTTGCCTGTATATGAAAATACAGATAATACCGTTATAAAAGATACTAAAACATATATGCTTAAAGAATATAACGGCAAAATAGGCGTATATGAAAACGAGGCTTTAGTATATACACTAGATACCTATGTGTTTACTCTACCAGATGTAGATAAAAAACTATTAAGAAATGGAATTGTAACCACAAGCAAAACAGAGTTATATGAGTTAATAGAAGAATATTATTAAAATAACGCACAGATAGCCTGTGCGTTAGCTCATTTTAATATAACATTATTCTCACCAAGAAGCATTTTTAATGCTGAAATTACATTTTCATCAACATTAATTTTAATTTCTGCTGATTTAACATATTTCTTTTCAGTATTATCGAAAAATACCACTTCGGTATCACCCTTAAATTCCTTTAAAAGCTCGATAATATCAGTTGCCATTTTGGATTTTATCGTTTCAACCTTTAAATAAAGACGCTTCGGCTTTTCTTCCATCACGAAACTATCATTATGAACAAGAATAGCGCCATCCTCCATTATAATTTTAGGTGGCTCCTCATCCTTAATTGTAACAGAACCAGATACATATATCACCTTGCCAACAATTAGAACATCCGAGTATCTTATAAATTGCTTTGGAAAAACGATAATCTCAATTTCTCCACTAGCATCCTCTACCTTGATAAATGCCATATTATCATCGTTTTTTGTTCTCTTTATCATTCTAGAAGTGATAATACCGGCTATTTTAACCTTTTCCTTATCTCTTGCACCAACAATGTCCTCTTGATTACCAATAATAGACAAAATTTTTCTTGGTTTTATCTCGTCAAGATTTTTGCTAAATGAATCAAGGATATGTCCAGAAAAGAAAAGCCCTGAAATTTCCTTTTCCATAAGTAAAAGCTCGCTTTGCTCAAATTCCTTTACATCAGGATAAGAGATTTTAATCGTTGTTTCCTTTAAATCATCCTCACCCATCAAAGATGTCATATCTAGCTGTCCACCCTGTGTTGCTCTTGATATGCTCAATGCGCTTTCTACTGCATTTTCATAAACCTTAATAAGCTGAGAACGATTTTTGCCAAGAGATGTAAAGGCACCTACCTTAATAAGTGCTTCAATTTGACGCTTATTTATGTCTGCTTCTCTTAAACGGTAAATAAAATCCTCAAAGGATACATATTTGCCATTCTTTTCTCTCTCTTCAATAATAGAGTTAATTAAGCTTCTGCCCACATTTTTTAGTGCTAAAAGGCCAAATCTAATATTTTCATTATCAACAGAAAAGCTTGTTTGACTAAAGTTGACATCAGGTTGAAGAATTTTAATTCCTTTTTTAGAGCATTCCTCTATATATTCTGTCATTTTATCAACAGAACCCAAAACAGAGGTTATTAATGATGCATAATATTCCTGTGGGTATCTCGCCTTCAAATACGCAGTCCTATAGGAAATTATGGCATATGCAGCTGCGTGAGACTTATTAAACGCATATTTAGCAAAGCTCTCCATTTCCTCAAATAGCTCGCTTGCAGTTTTTTCATCAACACCGTTAGAAATTGCACCAGAAATGAAAACATCGTGCTCTTTCTTCATTTCCTCTTCCTTTTTCTTTGACATAGCACGACGAACGATGTCAGCTCTGCCGTAGGAATAACCAGCAATTTTGCTAAAAATCTGCATTACCTGCTCTTGATATACAATACAACCATATGTTGAACTTAAAATTGGTTCAAGTAAAGGTGTTTTATATGAAATTTTAGACTTATTGTGTCGTCTTTCAATATAAGTAGGTATAGAGTCCATTGGTCCAGGACGATACAATGCAATACAAGCAATAATATCGTCAATTGTTTCAGGCTGAAGCCTTGTTAATACCTGACGCATTCCTGCTGATTCGAGTTGAAAAACACCCTCAGTTTGACCTGAAGAAATAAATTTATAGGTTTTTGCATCATCTATAGGAATATTTTCTATGCTAAAATTCTTTTCTCTTTGCCTTATCAGCTTCTCGGTATCAGAAATAATGGTTAAATATCTTAAAGCTAAAAAGTCGAATTTTAATAAACCAAGCTTAGCTACAGTATCCATATCATACTGTGTAACAACAACTCCGCCATTTGTAGATAATGGTAAATAATCAACAAGAGGCTTATCTGTAATTACAACACCAGCCGCGTGAGTTGAAGCATGTCGTGGCATTCCCTCAATTTTCATTGCTGTGTCAAGCATTTTCTTTATTGCATTATCGTTATCATAGAGTCTGCGTAGTTCTTCGTTGCTCTCGATATTTTCCTTTAGAGTCGTATTAGGTTTTGAAGATATTAACTTAGATACAGTATCAATATCATTATAAGGCACCTCTAAAACCTTTCCTACATCTCTTACAGAAGCTCTTGCAGCCATTGTACCAAAGGTAACTATTTGTGATACGTGGTCACTACCGTACTTACCTTTTACATACTCAATAACCTCATCTCTTCGCTCGTAACAAAAGTCAGTATCAATATCAGGCATGCTAACACGCTCGATATTTAAAAATCTTTCAAAAAGAAGATCGTATTTAATGGAATCAACATCAGTTATTTCAAGTAAAAAGGCAACCAAGCTTCCTGCACCCGAGCCTCTACCAGGACCTACAGGTATTTTATTTGTTTTAGCGAAATTAATAAAATCCCAAACTATTAAAAAGTAGTCGTTATAGCCCATTGTATCAATTACTGATAATTCATAATCAATTCTTTCTCTATATTCCTTTTCAGTATGCTTATCTGTAAATACTATGCTTTTATTATAAATTCTCTTTTTTAAGCCATCATAAGCTAAATTAGACAAATATTCCTTAGATGTAACGCCATTTGGTAATATATACTTAGGTAGCTTTGTAATACCAAATTCAAAGTCAAAATTGCACATTTCTGCAATCTTAACTGTATTTGCACAAGCATCCTTGTATTTGCCAAATAAAACTTCCATTTCATCGGCTGTTTTTAAATAAAATTCATTTGTCGCAAATGCTTCATTTTTTGACTTTTCAAGAGTAGTATTCATTTGTACTGCCATTAAAACAGACTGAATATACGCGTCATTTTTATCAAGATAATGAACATCATTAGTACAAACCAACCTAGCGCCAGTTAAATTTGAAAGCTCAATGAGTCCCTCATTTACTGTGCTTTGCTCACTAATTCCATGGTTTTGAAGCTCTAAATAATAATTATCATTGCCAAATATATCAAGCATAGTATGGATATTTTCTTTCGCTCCGTCAATATCACCTGCTAAAATAGCAGATGGAATATATCCTGCAAGACAAGCTGATAAGGCAATTAAACCTTCACTATGTTCCTTTAATAGCTCTAAATCAATTCTTGGTTTAACATAAAAGCCTTCGGTAAACCCACTTGAAACTAAATATGTTAGATTTTTATACCCAATTTCATTTTTAACAAGAAGAACGAGATGATAATATGGTGCATTTCTTACTCTTACTTTTTCAAATCTTGATGTAGGCGCAACATAAACCTCACATCCAAGAATAGGCTTAATACCCTCTTCCTTGCAAGCCTTATAAAATTCTACTGCACCATACATATTTCCATGGTCAGTAAGAGCAACAGCTGACTGTCCAACGCTTTTTACATATTTAGGTATATCTTTAATTTTGCATGCACCGTCAAGTAAGCTATACTCACTGTGCAAATGTAAATGTACAAAGTCAGCCATATTGTTTCTCCTTAGTCTTTAATTTCCTTTGCTTTATCATAAAACGCGATAATTTTTTCTAGTCTATGATATACTCCCGACTTAGATATAGCGGGATTAAATTTTTTACCCAAATCGGCAAAATTTAAATTATTAAATTCTAATCTTAATTTTGCCATTTCTTTTAAATTGTCGGGTAGTTCTTCAAATAAATTTTCTTCAATTATTTTTTCAATTACCTCACAATACTTTTGTGAAGCATTTACCATTTTGTTTATGTTTGCCGAATCACAATTTGTAACTCTATTAACCTCATTGCGAAGCTCTCTTTGTATTTTACTATTTATTATCACATACACCGAATTGTTGGCACCTATTAATGCAAAAAAATCTCCAATAATATCGCTATCCTTTGTATAAAGAACATATTTTTTGCCTCGCATAGTTTGCTTAAATCCTAAACCGCATGAGTTTAATAGCTCGAACATTTGATTTGCTTGTTCAAAAGTATTAAATGATAGGTCCAGTCTGTACATTTTTTTAGGATCAGACACCGAACCATGCAATAAAAATATTCCCTTTAAAAAGTTCTCCTTACAATGCTGACATTTAAACACACTAGCTTTAATTTCGGCAATTGTAGAATATTTGATAATACCAGATGCCACGGACATTTTTCGACCATTAATATAATGTTCAAATTTCTTTTTACGATTAATAAAATCACATATCTCAGAAAACAACTTAACATTTTCGACATTTGTAGAAATAGCTACTTTCTTGCCGTCAAGCTCGCTTGAAAAGCACATCATACCATATAGTAAGGAAAAGTAACAGCATAGCTTTTGTTTTGTATTCAGTGTTGATATTTCCTCTTTTACTAAGCTTGAAAAAGATTTCATTTCCTACTCCACATATATTATTTCTTCTTCTAAATTTACATTAAATTTATTTTTAATTTCATTTTTAATATATTTAATCAATTTGTTAATATCGCTTGAAGAAGCACTTCCATTATTTACAATGAAACCTGCGTGCTTTTTTGAAATTTGAGCATCTCCGACATTGTATCCTTTGAGCCCTGCTTCATCAATCAATCTTGATGCATAGTCACCCTTGGGTCTTTTAAATGCACTTCCTGCGTTTGGTATATCAAGTGGTTGTGTGCTTATTCTTTTTTGCATATATGTTTTCATTTTTTTATTAATATCAGCTTTTATACCCTTATCTAATGTTAGTACTGCTTTCAAAATTATTAGTTTTTCTTTTACAAAAATTGAACACTTATCAGAAAAATTTAAATTTTTATTACAAAGTGTATAAATGCTTTCTTTATCAACATCATAAACCAAACATTCTTTTATAACATCGGATATTTTACCACCAAAGGCGCTTGCATTCATATAAATGCCACCACCTAAAGTACCAGGAATTCCATATGCAAACTCTAATCCACTTAATCCTTCTTCATATGCGTATACGGCACATCCTGTTAATGATGCACCGCATTCTGCTATTATCTCATTTTTATCTAATTTTATGTTATTAATATTTTTGGTTGATATTATAATTCCGTCAAAGCTATCACAAAAATAGGTATTTGTTCCATTAGCAAGTATAAAATACTTAAATTTGTTATTTACGAATTTAATAATTCTGCACAATTTTTCTATTGTATCGGGGTATGCTACAATAGATGCTAAACCACCTACCCTTATGGAGACTAGCAAGGCGGTGTTTTCATTAATATCGTATTTTATATTGCAATTATCCAAATAGGTTATTAAAGAGCCAAAATCCATCATATTCTCCTTTATAATGCTATATAACATTATATGCGGAATAAAATAGTGATTTTACTATTATTGTTTTAAAAGTAATCTCGATTGTTCAATTAGCTCTCTTGCTGCAGCAAATTGATTTTTTGTTAAATCAATACCACCTATAATTCTTGCTAGCTCGTCAATTCTTTCATTTTCATTAAGAATTGAAATGCTGGTTTCTGCTCTACCGTCAATTTCATTTTTCTTTATAAAGTAATGATAATTTGCAAATGCAGCAATTTGAGCCGAGTGAGTAACACAAATCACCTGTGCTGTGGCCGCGATGTTATAAAGCTTTACGCCGATTTTTTGCGATGTGCTACCAGAAACTCCTGTATCAATTTCGTCAAATATAACAGTTTGAGCTCCGTTTTTATCAGACAATGCGCTTTTTAATGCTAGCATTATTCTTGCAAGCTCACCACCTGATGCAATCTTGTTCATAGACGCAAGCTCCTCGCCAGGATTTGTTGAAATCAAAAACTCCACATCATCATATCCAAGAGAAGAAAGTATATGCTTATCGTCTTTTTTTACTTCGTTAACATCTATTTTAAACTGTACCTTTGGCATATCAAGAAATAATAGTGCATTTTTAACAAGCTCACTTAGCACGCTTGCGCTGTTTAAGCGGATTTGATGCAGTTTTTTTGCTTTTTCACAGCATTTTTGATAAAGTGTGCGATATTCACTCTTAAGCTCCTCTAAACGCTCTTCCCCGCTTTCAAATCTTGATAGCTTTTCTTCAGCTTCATTTTTGAACTTTATAACATCATCAATAGTAGGTCCATACTTTTTTTCAAGCTTATTTATTAATGCAAGCCTATCTTCAACAATTTGCAATTGCTTTTGTGGGTCACTAATACCATCAAAGCTTCCAAATTCCCTTGCTCTTTCAGCAATATCCTCAATTTCAAAATTAAAGGTTTTAAGCTTTTCGGCCATTTCTTCAACGGAAGGATCAAAATCGCTAAGCCTTTCAAGTGCATCAACGGCCTTTTCAATTAGCACGCTAGCGCTAATACCGCTTTCACTTTTAAATAACGCTCTATACACTATTGAGGACTGTTTAACTAAATGCTCGGCACCCTTTAACTTTTTCTTTAACTCAATCAGCTTTTCTTCCTCGTCGCATGATTTTAGCTTAGCGGAATTGATTTCCTTAATTTGATAATTTAAAATATCAACCATCATTTCCTTTTGCTTGCTTTCCTCATATAGCACGGAAATTTCAGCCTTAACAGAGCTTAAATTTTGATACAGCTCCTTATACTCGCTTAATTGTTCATTACAATTTGCGTATTCATCAAGCATTAATATGTGGCTAGACTTATTTAAAAAGCTTTGGTTTTCATTTTGACCATGAATATTAAATAGCCTTGTGCCTATAGTCTTTAATTGCGTTAAGGTTGCCGGTCGTGAATTTATTTTTATTATATTTTTGCCTTCCTGTGTAACGGTACGGGAAATTGATAGCATATCATCTTTATCATAGCTAACACCTAATTCGTCACATAACTCATATACACCGTCATTTACCGAAGAAAACAATGCAGATACAACGGCACGACTTTCTCCGTACCGTATAATATCTCTAGATACCTTTGCACCCAAAAGCATGTTAATTGAATCAATAATTATTGATTTACCTGCACCTGTTTCACCAGTTAAAACATTAAAGCCATTATTAAAATTTATGTCGATATTTTTTGCAACAGCTATATTTTCAATATGCAAAAATTCAAGCATATTAATCCTCGATTCTTAGTTTTCTGCTATTTTACTGATTTTTTCTGTAATTCTAACGCTTGCTTCTTCTGATTTTGAAACAAGTATAATTGCATCATCACCTGCAACGCAACCTAAAACATCGCTATCATTTAGCGAGTCGATTCCTGCCGCAACCGCCTGTGCGAGCCCTGGGGTTGTTTTTATAACAACATTATTTAAAGCATATGTAATTTCTGTAATAGATGAAAATAGTGCGTGATTATATTTAGATGTATTTTCAAGCTCTGTTTTAGGTGCAACATACTTATAAACACCACCAGCTGTTAGCTTGAGAAGCTTTAACTGTCTTATATCTCTTGATACAGTTGCTTGTGTAGCATTAAAGCCCTCATTTTTTAAAGCTGAAATTAACTCCTCTTGTGTTTCAATGTCGTTATTAGAAATGATTTCTAATATTTTTTGTTGTCTTTTAGATTTCATATTTACCCCTTATTTATATAAATCTTTAATTTTTTCGTATGATAAAGCCTGCCCATTTTTTGACAATGCTACTACATATTCTATATTTCCGTCACCACCACATATCGGCGATTTAGTAAATGCGATACATTTAAAATCATTTTCGGTAGCACAATCAAGTATCTTTTTAATGGCCTCTAATCGATATTTGGGTTCTTTAACAATTCCACCCTTGCCAATTTTGCTTTTTCCTACCTCAAATTGCGGCTTAATAAGTCCAATATAAATTCCTTCATCCTTAATCAGACCCTTTGCTACCGAAATCATAAATGTTTGAGAAATAAATGATACATCACATACAATTATATCAACCTTATCACCAATAATATCAGTAGTTAATTCTTTGGCATTAAATCCTTCCATAGAAATAACTCTGCTATCGTTTAATAAGCTTTCGTGAAGCTGATTTGAACCAGAATCAACCGCATAAACCGTTGATACACCATTTAACAGTAAACAATGCGTGAAGCCACCTGTGGAAGCACCTATATCTACTGCCACCTTGTTCTTTAAATCAAGATTTAATTCATTAAGCATTTTTTCAAGCTTTAATCCGCCTCTTGATACATATGGACAAGTATCGTTTATTTGAATATTATGCTCAGTAGCTTCGTCGATTTCAAATGATGGCTTTTTAATTATTGTTGAATCAACTAAAACATTTCCATCTTCAATCAAGGTTTTAGCCTTTTGACGGCTTTTTACATAACTTTTTGAGAATAAATAAACATCTAGCCTCATTATTTATCTCTTTCTACCATAAATTTGGCTAATTCCTTAAGAACTGTTCCCTTTTCTCCAAGACACATATCGATAGCATAAATAGCTTCATTTGTCAAAGCGTTTACTTGATCCTGAGCTTCTTCAAGGCTCAAAAATGTTAATGTAGTTGTTTTTCCATTTTTGTCGTCTGAGCCTGTTTGCTTACCTAGTGTTTCTTTGTTAGAAATAACATCTAAAATATCGTCTCTATACTGGAAAGCAATGCCAACATTAGTAGCAAATTTTTCAAGGCTTTCGACTACTGCTTTATCAGGCACATCCGTTGAAGCATAATATCCTAAAAGCATAGCACATCTAATTAAAGCGCCTGTTTTTAAGGAATGCATTTCCTTTAAATCATCAAGTGATTTAATATTATCACCACTATTTAAATCAATCATTTGCCCACCAGCCATACCAAAGCCACCTGCACAGTACGCTAATGTCTTCGCAGCCAATACTATACTCCTATTGCTTACATATTCATTAGAAGCAAGTACCTCAAAAGCATAAGTTAAAAGCGTATCACCGGCAAGCAGGGCCTTTGCTTCTCCGTATACCTTGTGATTTGTTAGCTTACCTCGTCTATAATCGTCATTATCCATACATGGCAAATCGTCATGAATCAACGAATATGTATGAATCATTTCAAGAGCACACGCAAAGGGTAAAGCTTTCTCTATATCATTCATACCAGAAAAAGCCTTATATGTTTCTAAAACCATAAACGGTCTTATTCTTTTCCCCCCCATAAGCAAGCTATATGCCATTGCATCGTGCAAGCCGTGATTATCTTTCAATAAAATATACTTTTTCAGCTCATTTTCTACAATTGTAGAATTTGATTTAAGTAACTCAATTAAATCAGTCTTCATCTGTGAAAAAATCCTCTTCTACCATTTCGCCATCAATATTTACAAGTTTCTTAATAGAGCCTTCAACACTTTCTAATTTGCTATTGCATAGCTTAACAAGCTTAACGCCCTCTTCAAAAAGCTTTAAAGATTCCTCTAATGGAAATTCTCCGCCCTCTAAGGATGCAACAATTTCTTCAAGTCTATCCATAGCTTTTTCAAAGCTTAATTCCTTTTTAGGCATAATTAGTCCTCACTTTCTATTACAGTAGCCTTAAAACTACCGTCATATAGTTTTACTTTTATATTGTTACCAACATTTATAGATTTTGTTGATTTAATAATTTCGTTATTTTCATTAAAAATTACACCATAGCCTCGAGCAAGCACAGCCATAGGATTTAAAGCTATCAATTTTGCATTAATGTTTGCAAAGCCCTCTCTAGTACTTAAATTTATCTCTGTCATTATTGCTTTTAGATTTTCGACAATTGCAGAAAATCTCATTTTTGGCACATCAAGCATTGTTTCTGGCTTTGTAAATATTCTTTTGTTCTTTATATTTTCTAATTTATCCTTATAATAGCCAATTGTACTTATTAATGCGTTTTTCGCTCTATATTCAAATGTCCCAAGAGAGTTTATTATTTCATTTATATCAGTAGTTGCAATTTCTGCCGCTGCTGATGGCGTTGCTGCTCTTACATCTGATACAAAATCGCAAATTGTAAAATCAATTTCGTGACCTACTCCACTGATTACAGGAATTTTTGAATTGTAAATAGCTCTTGCTAATTTCTCATCGTTAAATGCCCATAAATCCTCAATAGAGCCACCGCCTCTACCGATAATTATAACATCAACACTATTTTCGATATTAAAGAATTCTATTGCCCTTGTGAGCTCATTAGGTGCTTCTGATCCTTGTACAAGCGTAGGATATAAAACAAGCTTTACGCAAGGATAACGACGCTTAGATACGTTTATAATATCTCTTATAGCTGCACCTGTAGGGGAAGTAATAATACCGATTTTATTTGGATATTTAGGAATAGGCTTCTTGTGTGATTCATCAAATAAGCCCTCTTTATTTAGTTTTTCCTTTAATTGCTCATATGCAAGATAAAGTGAGCCTAGACCGTCAGGTTGCATGCTATCAACATATAATTGATAGCTCCCCCCTTGTGGATACACGCTAACTCTTGCGTGAACAACTATTTTCATACCATTTTCAGGCTTAAAGTTTAATTTTCTAGCATAAGAAGCAAACATCACTGCTCTAATTTCGCATTTTTTATCCTTTAATGAAAAATAACAGTGCCCAGTGGTATGTTTTTTAAAATTAGATAGCTCGCCAACCACATATAAATCCTGTAATTGCATCTCACCATCAATAAGCCATTTTATATATTCGTTAATTTCTGTTACGGTTTTGTTTCTTGGAGGTAATTCGTTTCCATTTTCGTCAAAACTGTAATTAACCATTTTTATTCCTCTTTATTTAAATATTTCATACGAGTAAGCAAAGCAATTCCAGACGCATTATCAGAGCTGTATTCAGGTGTTGCAAAATAAACATTTGAAAATTTAGCTCTAATATTACATTGAATAATAGAATTACTCATAACCCCACCTGCATATATTATTTGCTCGTTTGGATACTTTTCTCGTAAATTCATAGTTAGTTTTTCAATAGTTTTGCTTATAAAATCTAGTGTAAAAGCACTTACAAGTGATTTATCATTGGTTTTTTCAAGTAGCTTAATTGCAATATTTTCAAGACCAGATAAATTACAATTAAAATTTTTAACAGAAATATTGAAATGTGGTAATTTTTCTTTATTTTGATTAGCGAGAGCCTCGATTTTTGTGCCACAAGGAAATTTTAAGCCCATTTTCACGCCAATTCGGTCAATGGCCTGTCCTGCGTTTAAATCGTTGCTTCCACCGATTAAATCAATTCTATAGCTGTCGTTTTCTTCTATAACATGTAAGATTTCTGTAGTACCACCAGATACATGAAAGGCAATAAAGCTTTTATTGTTAATTATATTAGCAGAATAAACGGAAGCCCTTATATGCCCTGCCTGATGCGAAAACTTATAGTTGTCCACCATATATAGCGAAGCTAAAATTTCACTTAGTGCTTCACCTACAAGAAAGCAAGGCATATAAGAACCCTCAGCATCACGAGGGTATGCAGAGTGACCGATTGCTAAAATATCATAGGTTTCGCTATCATTCTTAATTTTTTGTGCAATTAATGGCAAATTTTTAATATGAGCAAAAACTGCATCGCTTTGACGCAGTCCTCTCTCTCCTTCCTTTACAGGAAGTAAAATTTTATAGTTTTTTAGAATCTTTCCGTCTAAATCGCAAATTGCAAATGATGTTGTGTAGTTACTAGTATCAATACCAATAAAGGCTTTTTTAACCATTATTTTTTAATTCCTTAGCAAGATTATTTAAAACACCATTTACAAAGGAAGATGCTCCATCCTCACCATATTCCTTAGCAAATTCTACCGCTTCATTTATTGAAATTGCAGGTGCTAAGTCTGCATATATCATTTCATATGTACTAATTCTCATAATAGTGACAGTTGCTTTAGAAAGACGGTTAATTTTCCAACCACTTAAATGTTTTGCTATTACTTCATCAATAGCAGAAATATTTTCGCATACACCTAAAAATATTTTCTTAACACTTTCGTTTTCATCGTCCTCACAAACAAAATTGTCAAAAGCAGTATTGTAGTAATCGACTGCGCCCTCTTCTTTATTAAATTCATATCCGAATAAAAGCTCGAACACATTTTTTCTTATTTTTCTTTTACCAAGCATAACATCGTCCTTATAATATAATATTCTAATCTAATTATATATTCATTTTGTGTTAAAGTCAAGTGAAAATATTCATTTTTTATGCATAAATATAATTTTATAAATAAATAATATAAACTTCTTGCAAATATTCATTTTTTGTGATATCTTATTTGTATATAAATTTATAAAGGGGTCAAAATGAATACGCTTTTTAAAAGAATTTTAAAATCTACCTGTCTATCGTATATGATAAGTTCATTTATTATTAATTTTGTAACATGGCTTTTTTCATATAACGAACAGCAAAGCAGAATGCTTGAAATTTGGGCTAACATCATAATTTTTGCAATTTGCTTAATTATATGCTCAATTGTAGTATACAAAGGAAGAAAAAAAGAAAAAAATGCTAAGTATATAGCACATTTTGCTTCTGTCACTGCAATAATATATACTCTCTCTACTACGGTTATAAATATTATTCAATACATTATAAAGAAAGAAAACTTTTGGAATGGCTATACATTACTAATTTTGCTACTATTTAGTATTGTATCTTCATTCTTAATGCTAAAAGTAAAGTTCAAAAATTATCTCGTATTATCAATTTTACACTTTTTTATAATAGGGATTTTCTACTACATTATTTTTGTTGTAAAAGCAGGCTACACAAATGGAAATTCACTACTTATTTCACTAAGCATTTACTCTGTTATCTATATTGCATTAACAATCGTTTATTATTTAATCACTAAAAAGAAACGCAAAAAGCAAAATTCCGAAAAAAACTACAACAATCTATTTTCATAATTTTACAATTTTACTTAAATTTTGGAGTTAAAAAATGCATAAGATTTTTGGTGTAAAAGAAAATGCTACTTACCTAGACCGAGAGGGCGCATATCTTATTCCAATAAAGGATAGTAAAATAGGCGTCGTTCAAACGTCAAAGGGATATTTCCTTTTAGGTGGTGGCATTGACAAAGGTGAAAGCCACGAAGATACCATTAGGCGAGAGTGTCTTGAAGAAGCGGGCTACACAGTCAACATCAAGCAAAAGCTATGTTCTGCCGAAACATATACAAAGCATCCAAATATAGGCTATTTTCATCCAATTCAAACATATTACATTGGTGAGCTTTTAGAAAAGGTGCAAGAGCCTATTGAAAGCGACCACAAATTCATGTGGGTTGAGTATGAACAATTAAAAGGCAAAATGTTTGCAAAAATGCAAAACTGGACTATCGAAATAGCAAAAACATTTTTTAAATAACGACAAAGCGAGTGCAATCACGCACTCGCTTTTGATTATTTTTCAACCTTAAAATCTATATTTAATAATGTTGTCTTAGGAACAAGCTGAGTAAACTTAACACCTGCCGAGGTTAGCATTCTTTTTGATGCTATCGTGCCATCAGTATCAGCATATTTATCTGACAAATAAATAACCTCTTTTATTCCAGATTGAATTATCGCCTTTGCACATTCATTACACGGAAATAGTGCAATATATATTTTTGCTCCTGTAAGATTTTTGCCACGAGCATTCAAAATAGCATTTAGCTCTGCATGAACTACAAACGGATATTTTGTTTCACAAAAGTTGCCCTCTCGTTCCCAAGGGAACTCATCACCCGAGCAACCACTTGGGAAACCATTATAGCCTGTGGAAAGTATGCGATTTTCATTATCAACTATACAAGCGCCAACCTGTGTATTTGGGTCTTTTGAACGCATTGATGCAAGCAAAGCAACACCCATAAAATATTCATCCCAAGATATATAATTTTGTCTTCTCATTTTGTTTCCTTTCATTGAATTTATGTTTACAATGTGGCATTTCCAATTAACTCAACTAATTGGAGGTTATAGTTCACAAATCATTTTCACCTTTAAAGGTCTTTTTGTAAGAAATTCAGCGTTTTCATCCATAGTGGTTCTAGGG
>JAGAJV010000184.1 GCA_017625915.1 Clostridia bacterium | reverse complement strand
CATTATCCGAATACCATATAGAACAGCTTTGATAGGAAAGTATCTCTTTTGAAATATTATCAAAATAAATATTGAAATCTTCAGGATGAGAGCAAAAATAAATTTTAGGCTTGCCCTTAGGATTTGAATTACCTCTAGTGATGTATTTCATAACAGCAAAATAGCTCCTTTCTCTAAAATTTTATATAAAATATTTTATCACATTAAAAGAACTAATTCAATAACAAACATATTGTTTTTTTATCAAATATATGGTAAAATTAGTTTAATGATACTCTTGGAGGATAAAAATGAAATACGAAATCAATACTTACAAAAATTACGAGCTAGGTAATTTACCAAAGGATTCTATAAAGGAGCTTGAGGACTACTCACGCATATCAGCGAGCGAGGGCGCAGTGCTTCTTGAAAATAAAAATAATGTATTGCCACTAAAAAAAGGCGACAGAGTGTCCGTATTTGGCAGAATACAAAGAGAATATTACAAAAGCGGAACAGGCTCAGGCGGACTTGTAAATGTTAAATATGTAACTAATATCGTTGATAGCCTAAAGAACGATGGCACGGTTGAAATCAACGAGGAGCTTTTGAATATATACGAGGATTGGAAAAAGGAGCATCCGTTTGACGCAGGTAAGGGCTGGGGACAAGAGCCTTGGTGTCAAGAGGAAATGGAAATCTCCCTTGATGTTGTCGAAAACGCAAGAAAATTCGGTGACATTGCTATCATAGTAATAGGAAGAACAGCGGGCGAGGATAGAGATAATTCAGCCTCAGAGGGTAGCTATCTTTTAGCGCCAAAGGAAGAGGAATTAATTAAAAAGGTTTCCTCTGTGTTTGAAAAAACAATAGTGCTGCTTAATGTTGGTGCGGTTATTGATATGAAATGGGTAAAGAAATATAATATCGCATCTGTAATTTATCTATGGCAGGGCGGTATGTGTGGCGGTCTTGCTTGTGCCGACATTTTAACAGGCAAGGTAAATCCTAGCGGTAAGCTAGCTGACACTATTGCATGCGATATTAGCGACTACTCTTCAACAGCTAACTTCGGCGGCAAGGAATATAATCTATATAAAGAGGATATTTATGTAGGCTACCGTTATTTTGAAACATTCAAGCAGGACGCAGTTTTATATCCGTTTGGTTATGGCCTATCCTATACTGATTTTGAAATTACAGCCACAGTAAGCGAGGAAAACGGAAAAATCACTGTAAATGCGACAGTTGAAAATACAGGTGATGTAGCAGGTAAAGAGGTTGTTCAGGTTTACTTCGGCGCACCTAACGGAAAGCTGGGCAAAGCAAATAAGGAGCTTATCGCTTACGAAAAGACAAAGCTACTAAATAAGGGTGAAAAACAGACACTCACTCTTACATTTGATGTTGATGCTATGCGCGCATACGACGATAGCGGTGTAACAGGTAATAAATCTGCATATGTACTTGAGGCAGGTCAATATGTAATCTATGTAGGCAACAGTGTAAGAAATGCAGAACCAACATATATACATACAGAGGACGCAACACGTGTCGTTGAAAAATGTACAGAAGCACTATCCCCTTCAAAAGAGTTTGAAAGAATGAAAAAAGCAGAAAATGGCGACCTTGTGTACGAAAATGTACCAACTCGTACATATTCTGTGCCTGAAAGAATTAAAAATAATCTGCCAAAGGAAATAGCGTACACAGGCAATAAGGGTATAAAGCTTGAGGATGTAAGAACAGGCAAAAACACAATGGACGAATTTATTGCCCAGCTAAGCGATAGCGAGCTGTGCTGTGTAGTTCGTGGCGAGGGTATGAATAGCCCTAAGGTTACCCCGGGTACAGGCTCTTGCTTTGGTGGAGTTACTGAGGAGCTTATTTCCTACGGTATTCCAATCGTGTGTACAACAGACGGTCCTTCCGGTATCAGAATGGATAGCGGCTTACAGGCAACAAGCATGCCAAACGGCACTTGCCTTGCTTGTACATTTAATAAGGACTTAATTTGCGACCTTTACGCGCTTGAGGGTGTGGAAATGACCGCATACGAAATTGATGTAATTCTAGGTCCTGGCATTAACATCCACAGAAGCCCGCTAAATGGCAGAAACTTTGAATATTTCTCCGAGGACCCATACCTAACAGGTACAATGGCTTGCGCAATTTCCAAGGGACTTAATAAGGTTGGCGTATATCCAACAATTAAGCATTTTATGGCAAATAGCCAGGAATGGTGCAGACATACAGGCGACTCTGTTATATCCGAGCGCGCAGTTCGTGAAATTTATGCTCGCCCATTTGAAATTGCAGTTAAGGACGGAAATGTAAAGTCAATTATGACTGCGTACAATGCAGTAAACGGATACCACGCAGCATCAAACTATGACCTTACAAAAACACTCCTTCGTGACGAATGGAGGTACGACGGATTTGTTATGACTGACTGGTGGGCACATATTACTAACCTTGACGGCACAACAAGCACAAGCGACTTTGCAAGCATGGTAAAAGCGCAAAACGATATTTATATGGTTATGGAAAATGCAAAAAACAATAAGGATAACCTGGAAGCAAGCCTTGAAAACGGATACCTGACAAGAGGTGAGCTACAATTCTGTGCTAAAAATATTTGCAATTTTGCAATGTACACTCACGCATATGAGCGCTTTAAGGCAAATGGCTTCAAGTATGATATAAGCGATCTTGATACATCAAATATGTCAGTTGTCGCAGCATTTGAAAATGTAGAGCTTAATACCCCTATCGATGTTAAATTTGAAAAATCAGGCAAATATATAGTTGAGGTTGAATTTACATCTCCACTTACATCACTTGCACAAATCGCTATTAACCTGAATCTGGATTTAGCAGGCGCTTGCACGCTAATTTCCAAGGGTACAGACGGCGGCGTTGGTATTATGAAATCCAATGTATCAATTATGAATTGGGCTAAAAAGATTGTTTTCTCATCGAAGGCAGATGTTTCAATTAAGAGCGTTAAATTCTTAATATGAAGCGCAAAAAATAATTATAGTTTTATCCATTACCGCAATAATCATAGCATTACTTGCGGTAATGCTATTTATAGGAAATAATATGATAGAAGTAAACACTTATAAAATAAGTAGCGAGAAAATCCCCGATGAATTTAACTCCTTTAAAATAGCTCAGCTTTCCGATTTTCACAATAAGAAAAACAATGAAGGCATAATTGAAAAGCTAAAGGAGGCAAAGCCGGATATAATAGTAATAACGGGCGACTTTATTGACTCACGCAAAACAAAAACGCAAATTTCTCTTGATTTTGCAAGGGAGCTTGTAAAAATCGCACCCTGCTATTATGTTATGGGAAATCACGAGGCTCGTTTAAACGAGATATATCCCGCCTTTGAAAAGGAGCTTATAGAAATAGGCGTAACAGTACTGCATAACGAAGCTATAACTATAGAAAGAAGCAGTAAAGCCATCACTCTTGTGGGCATTGACGACCCAAGAATGTACTATAAAAAGGATAGCACAGAAAATGCTTGTCAGATTATTAAAAATGAGCTATCAAGCATTGAGTATAACGGATATACTGTTTTGCTATCTCACCGTCCCGAAGCATTTAAGGAATATGTAAACGCAGATATAGATTTAGCCTTAACAGGTCACGCTCACGGAGGACAAGCAATATTACCCTTTATAGGTGGAATAATTGCTCCAAACCAAGGCCTTTTTCCAAAATACTATAAAGGTATCTATGAGGAAAATAATACAAAAATGGTAGTTAGCCGAGGTATTGGCAATAGCCTCTGTCCTGTAAGATTTAATAATCACCCTGAAATAATTATTGTTGAATTAGGAGAATGATATGCAAAAAATACTAGTGGTTGTAGATATGCAAAAGGACTTTATCGACGGGGCGCTTGGCACAAAGGAAGCTATAGCTATTGTTCCAAGAGTAAAGGAAATAATAGAAAGCTTTGACGGTAAAATCTACTTTACAAGAGATACCCACGAGCAAAATTATCTTAATACCCAAGAGGGCAAAAATTTACCTGTGCCACATTGCATTAAGGATACGGACGGCTGGCAAATAGAAA
Source organism: Clostridia bacterium (assembly GCA_017625915.1). Classification (GTDB taxonomy): domain Bacteria; phylum Bacillota; class Clostridia; order Oscillospirales; family CAG-272; genus RGIG2000. The sequence continues at coordinate 7,248 of JAGAJV010000184.1, read as the reverse complement.
AATCATTACAGCCATACGCAAAAAATATAATTGATAAACCAACCTTTGGCTCAACAAGCCTCGCAACCGAGCTTGTCAGAGAAAATAGCCTAGAGGAAATTAGTGAAATAACCTTTATAGGACTTTGCACCGACATTTGTGTTATCTCAAATGCAATGCTGGCAAAAGCACATCTTACTGAAGCAAAAATAATAGTTGATGCCTCAGCCTGTGCAGGCGTAACCCTTGAAAGCCACAAAAACGCACTTAACGCAATGAAAATGTGTCAAATTATGGTAATAAACGATTAAAACGCCTCTAATGAAAACGCTTGAATATATAATTAAATGAACAAATGCTCATATATAGTATATAAAAACAGCTATTGCACCATTGCAATAGCTGTTTTTGTTCAATATAGTAGGGGGTGGGCTTGCTCCTTACGAAATATTATTCCTATCCCCTATATCCTATATCCTATCTAGCTTATCGGGCTCATTTCTTAACCCTACAATAAAATCTAGAGAAACATTGTAATGCTTAGCCAAAATAATGTACTTGTCAATTCCCATCATTTGCACCCCTCGCTCGTACCTGCTATATTGTGTTTGCTGTATGCCGAGAATTTTCGCAATATCCTCTTGCTTTAAATCGTTGTCCTCTCTTAAGTCCCTTAATCTTTGAAAATAATTCATAGTTAAATCCTCCTATCAAAAAAATATTATCATAGAATTCATAAATACTATTGACTAAAGAACTTAAAAGTACTATAATATATTTGATATAGTACTTATAAATACTGTATACAAAATTCAAAATAATATTTAGGAGAAAAATAATGAAAAACACAAAAACAAAACTCTTGTCCCTTGTGTTCATCCTAGCGCTAATGTTAGTTTTCGCACTGGCAGTAAACGCCGATGACCGCACCTCCGTCGAAACATGGGACATCTCAGCCACCTCAAACGACAACGTTATAGCTAACCTCTATAACGACCCCGAAAACGAAGGCATGTACACCCTCGAAATCACCGGAACGGGCAGAATGAAAAATTGGTCAGAAAATTCAGCACCATGGTACCCTAATTACTGGGAAAATATATCTACTGTAATTATTAACAGTAGTGTTACAAATATTGGTTCTTATACTTTTAATAAATGTTCAAATATAAGAAGTATAACTATTTCAGATAGTGTTACAGAAATAGAAGAGTACGCTTTTTGTGGTTGTTCAAGTTTAAAAAGTGTAACTATTCCTAAAAGCGTCACATGTATTAGAAGAAGCGCATTTGCAGCTTGCTCAAATCTAATAAGTGTTGATATCGATAGTTCAAGCAACTTATCAGTGATAGATAGTAATTGCTTTAATGCTTGTTCGCTCTTGACAAATATAACTCTGCCAAATAACCTTGGATCTATTGGTCAATATGCCTTTTATGGCTGTTCTAAATTAAAGAGCATAAATATTCCAAGCAGTGTTAAAAGAATCTACAGAAGTGCTTTTGATTATAGCTCAGTCAACGAAGTGCATATTACAGATATAACTGCATGGCATAAGATTTATTTTGAAGGTCCCGAGTCAAATCCACTTTCGTTTGGAGATTTATATTTAAATGGTGAAATTGTAACAGAATTAGTTATTCCTAGTGAAGTTACAAGCATCGAAAGCTATACTTTTTATAGTTGTTTAAGCTTAATAAGTGTAACTATCCCAACTAATGTATCAAGTATAGGAACTAGTGCTTTTAATTATTGCTCCAATCTCAAACTAGTAACAATCAACAACTCAACAATCGCTTCACAGCTTACATCAACTTCATCCTGTGGCTATCTAATCAATTATGCTGACACAGTCCTAATAAACTCCAACATCACCGAAATAGGCTCATACCTAACAAACACCTCAAACTTTGCTTATACCGACACAATTTCTGTATATGGCACTGACTACAAGGTATTCTCAAAGCATAGCCACGATAATATGAGCATAGCAGAAACCGTCAACCCAACCTTTACTAGGGTAGGCTACAATGTATATAAATGTGATAGCTGTGAACTAACAAAAACAGAAGAAATTCCAATGCTGGTTCTCGACGAAAATTACAAGTTTGTAACAATCGGCTTAACTCTCGGCGAGGATATTAATATGGTATATAAGGCAACAATACCCGAGGGTTACGAAAATCCGTATGTGATATTTACCTTTAATGGAAATGAAACCGCAGTAACAAGCTACACAATTGAAGAATCAACAGGCAGATATGTATTTAAGTTTACAGGAATTAGACCTCAATATATGGGTGACAATGTGAGAGCAGACCTTCGTGCAACCTATAAGGGCGCTGAAGCCAGCAGAGTAAATGAAGCATACAGCGTAAAGAAATATTGCGAAGCAGTACTAAATCTGGATACAGCAGGCACAAAGCTTAAAACAATGCTATCCGACCTATTAATTTTAGGGGAAAAGGCTCAGCTATATACAGGCTATAAAACGGACGAGCTTGTAACAAACGGTTTAACACTTGTAGGCAGTGAATATAACGGAGTTAGCGATAGCGAAAATGCTTTATCAGTAAACGGAGCAGATAGCGACATTGCAAGCTGGAGCAGCGTAAGCCTGCTTGTAGGAAATGCTATGACCGTACAGTATAAGCTAAAAATCACGGAGCCTGAAAATGTTAAAATTCAATTCAGCATAGGCGACAGAGTAGAAACCTTTAATGCAAGCGAGCTTGAATATGACGAAAAGTCACAGGTATATATTTTAGAGTTAAGAAACATTAAGGTAATTGAATATGGCGAAGCTATCACAGGTATCATTCTGTATAACGACGAGCAAATAGGAAAAACGCTCACCTACTCTGTAAATTCCTATATATATGCACAGCAAAATGTAGCAAACGAAAAGCTACAAGCATTTTTAAGAGCACTTTATATCTACGGAAAGTCAACAAAGACCTATACAGGTAAATAAAATAGAAAGGAAAAGCACGATGAAAAAGTATTTATACCCAGAGGTAGAGCTAAGAGCATTAATGTCTATGGATATTATCACAGCAAGCGGCGATAATAAGGACGAGCCTACATATGACAAGGAAACAGGCGAAGTAATCACTCCTGATATTCCACTTTCATAAAAACCAAAATCACCTAAGCTCAAACGAGCTTAGGTGATTTTATATTAAATCTCAACCGTCTTAGCAAGTGGTACAGAATATATTAGCACCTTAGCTACAGGCTTTTCAAACATAAGCTCGCAAGCCTTTTTATAGTAGGTTAGCTGCGTTGTATGTCTTTTTCTTAAAACGCTTTCATAATTGTCAAGTGTGACATAATCGGTTTTATAGTCAACCAAAATAAGCTCACCAAGCTCGTTTTCATAAATGCAGTCAGTAACACCCTGCACAAGCACCTTTTCATTTTTTAGCGCTTCATTATTTGAAAACTCACTTGCATCAAGCATTACATTAAAGCGAAATTCTCTAATTACTTTTTTAGCCGTTAAAATATTTGCAAGCAAGTCAGATTTTATAAACGCTTCAAGATGCTCAATATTTACTATCTCACTATCTCTTTTTGAAATAAATGCGCCGTCAACAAGCCTTTCAAGCTCTGCTTGAACACCGTTATTTACAAGATTTTTAAAATCGCAAAACTGCATAAATACGTGTGTGGCAGTACCTCTTTCACTCGCAAGCACCTCTTCGTTGTTACTATCCAAAAATCTTGGCTTGTCCTTAAGAGGCTGAATATCAATATCATCATTTTCATTTCCGTCTAAAATCTCGGGATAAAGCTTGGATATACTCATTTTTGAGGGTAGCTTTTTTAGATAATCGTACTTATATTTAAAGCTTATTCGCTTATCAATAATGTCCTTGTACCTATCCACATTTTCTCTTGAATAACCAGTATCGTTTTCGGTGGCTTCTCCGTCAAGTGAAAGCTCGCTTGCATCAACATAGTATGTATCAAACGATGCGTGAGGCTCGCAAATACCGCCCATAGTAAAGCTATATAATGATGAAGCATTGTATAGTAAATATGGCTTTATATACTTTTTACCGTCACGGAAAATATCAAGATTTTTCTTTGGCTCTCCTGTTGCGCAGGTTAAAATCAAACGGCTTCTCGCTCTTGTCATAGCAACATAGAGAATACGCATTTCCTCCTCACGCATATCCCTTGAAATTTGCAGAGCAATACATTTTCTTGCCATAGTTTTAAACTTAGCAAGTCCGTCCTCCTTGCCCACATAGCCGGCAATGCCTAGCTGGCGCTGGAATAGTATAGGCTCACCTGTATCGGAATGGTTAAAGGCGTCCTCTAAATTGCAAACAAAGCAAACCTCAAATTCAAGACCCTTAGAGGAATGTATAGTCATAATTTTTACATTTTCCTTAGCGGTGTCACCTCTGAAGCTCTTATCCCCCTTTGAGTCAATCAGCTTTTCAATATGCTTTAAAAAGCTATAAAGACCCTTAAAGGAAGATCCCTCATATTCTCTTGCAATATTATATAGCCTTATTAAATCGTTTTTTTCCTCACTATTGCACATAGATATAAAGCCGCATCTGCCCATAACATAGGAAATAGCCTCATAGGATGTCATTTTGCGTGTTGCAAGCTTAATTTCCTGTAGCTTTTGAAGGAATTTATCAAGCTTTTCTCTTAAAGCCTTATCCTTATTATAGCTAATAAGGCTTGAATATAGAGAAGCTGATTTTTCAGCATATTTTCGTATTTTAACAAGCTCGTCAAGGGAAAAATCAAAAATCTGTGACCTCATAGCACCGGCTAAATATATATCCCTTGACGGATTGTCAATAGCATTTAAAATACAGTTAAAAAGCATAATGTGAGGCTTTTCAAAAAATCCCTCAGCCACCTCATACCTTGAGGAAATACCGTATTTTTCAAGCGCCTCGGTATATAGCTTATGATTAGATTTATAATTTCTTAATAAAATTGCAATATGCGATGGGCGAATTTTCTCACCACTTGGTAAATATTCGCAGTCAATCATATGCTTAATTCTCTTAGCCACATATTCAGCCTCATATTTTGGTCCGTTACCACGACCTAAGCCGGTGGTGTTAATTAAACAAGCCTCACTGCTTGCATGCTCATATATGTCAGGTAAATCCTTAGAGTAAATAAGCTCGTCAGAGCTTTCATAGGGCACACCCAAGGAATTTAAAAACATATAATTAGAAACTAAATTTGAAAAATCAATAACCTTTTTATCACACCTAAAGTTATTTGACATAAAAATAGATAAGCCAAGGCTATCCTTGTTAAAGCTGTCAATTTTGTCAAAATGAGTTCTGTAATATGAAAAAATTTCAGGCTCAGCAGAGCGAAAACGGTAAATGCTTTGCTTTATATCACCCACCATAAAGCGATTATTTCTGGAAATTGCTTTAAAAAGCTTGTCCTGTACTGAGTTTGTGTCCTGATATTCGTCAATGTAAATTTCGTCATATTTTGATGCTATATCCTTAGCTAAAGAAGTGATATTGTCATTTTCGTCATATAAAAGAGATAGAGCAAAATTAGAAATATCATTAAAGGAATAAACAGAGAACTGTCTTTTTTTCTTAAGTAAAGCAGCCTCAAATTTCTTTAAAATATTGTATATCGCCTTACAAATTACAAAATTCTGCTTTAAGGAGCTTTTAATTCCCGCCTCACTTGACTGAAAAAACTCCTCCTGTAGCTTAGTAGCAAATTCCTTTAAAATGTTTCTTGCATATTTATAAAACGCAAGAGGAATAAAGCTATCACTTAGCTTGGTAGCTGACATTCTTGGAAAATCAATATCATTTACTATTTCTTTAATTTCATCATATCCCTTGCCACTGTCAAATGCTCTTTTTAGCCTGTTTAAATAATCAAGCTCTCTTGAAAATAGGTCTAAATAAGCGCTACCCTTAGGGTCAGATTTAAAATCCTTTATAGCATCGTTATATATAGGTAATAAATAATCTAACGCCTCGAATATGTATCTTTTTAATACAAGCCCATAGCTAGAGGAGAAGAAGTCACCTGTATAAGATTCATTCTTTAAAAGCATTTCAAGTCCGTCGGAGGTAGAAAGAAGCTTACCTCGTAGCTTTAATAAGGATTTACCAAGCTCCTCCTCATTCCAAATATTAGAATAGCAATCAGCTACAAGCAAAAAGTCCTTGTCCTTATTTTCACTTTCGTACAGCTCGTCAATAATTTCAGCCATCGTTTCCCTTTCGAGAATATCAATCTCATAAGAGTCCCCGATTCTGAAATCTGCATCAAGCTGCAGCTTATCAAAGTTAGGTCGCACCAGCCTCATACAAAAGCTATCAATTGTGCATATGTCGGAGGAGCCAACCCTTATAATTTGCTCCTGTATGTGAGCATTATTTGGATTTTCGTTAAGCGCCTTACCAAGAGCTGTGCTTATTTTATTTTTTAATTCTCCTGTTGCCGCCTTAGTAAAGGTAACAATTAACATTCTTGAAATATCGCTGCCATCTTTAATTTTTCTAATAATTCTTTCAGTAAGAGTTGCAGATTTACCACTGCCTGCCGCCGCGGAAATAATAAGATCGCTACCGTTATGTCCGATTGCAAGCTCTTGCGCCTTAGTCCATTTAACCTCTCCCATTATTTCCTCCTTCTGCAAACTGAGTAATAATCACAGTATTCGCAGGGATGTGTCTTTACCTTTACAGGCTCAGCCGACGCATCACCGCTTAAAATCTCACTGCCAATTCTACCGATAGTAGCTTCAAGCTCATTATAAATATCCTCAAAGTCAGCACCCGATAAAAACCAATCCTTATGCTCGTCCTTAAGAGGTACATATTTTCCCGATTGCTCCTTGTCCTGTGCCTCTAAAACATCAATATTATCAAGGAAAAAGCCGGAGCGTGTAATTCTTTCGCTAATAGTATTTCTTTCAATTGCATCAACCTCGCTTGAGTCTAGGTCAACATCATAGTTAATATTCTTTTTAGAAATATTCATAGGAAAATACATAATTCCCGCAGGCTTTATTTCGTTAGTATCACCAAGCAGCTCGTTTTTAAATTCACCGTCGCTAATTTTGCAAAGCGTAAATAAGTATATAAATAATTGCAATCCAAAGCCCTTACTTATAAACTCACGGGAAATTTTTTCCTCACCCGACTTATAGTCAATAATTTTTACATAGGTAACCCCATCTTTTCTGTAAATATCAACTCTGTCAGCAGTACCGGATAAGGAAGCCGTCGCACCCTCGCCAAT
>JAGAJV010000183.1 GCA_017625915.1 Clostridia bacterium | reverse complement strand
TTCCAGTGTAGATATTGCACCAAACGGATCTTTTGGCATTAATATTTGCTGCATAATACGCTCTGCAGCCTTTGTTTTTTCTAAAGGCTGTATGCTATTTTCCTCTGCTCTTTCAAGGAAGCATAGGCCCTTTAATTCTGATCGCATATTTGTGTTCCAGCCCTCTTTACCACACCAAGGGGTACCATAAATATATAGCTTATCCTCAATGAAGCGTAGTATTGGCTTGTCTCCGTTTACAACAACTAGCCTATCCCCTAAAAGCTTTTTCCAAAGGCATATATGTGTTGATTTTCCTGTACCACTTTTAGCAGTAAACGCATATGCTTTGCCATCGACATCAATTACCGCACTATGCATTAAAAAAGCATTGTATTTTGGAAGCTGCAAGCTAATATTTCTGTATATGCAAACAGACTCACAATATGCACAATTAGCATACGATGGTTCGCCAAAGTTTTGGATTTCCTCCTTAATCTCATTCTCTGTACAAGAGGCGATAAAATCCGGAGTACCATCGTTAACAATATAATTATTACATAGTCTTTCGGTATAATTATACTTGTTATGTATTTCTATTATAAAGTCAGCTATTTTGATTTTAAACATATTACTTTTGTGGTGGTGTCCATCCTGGACCTAAGATGTCGTTTTTGTCCTCGCCATCATTTCCACTGTCTCCTGTGTCTATATTTGTATCAGTATCTGTGCTAGTATCAATGCTTGTATTGGTATCTGTTTCTGTATCAGTGTTGGTTGTAATAGGGTCAGTATTTGTTTCTACAGGATTATCATGACAGGATATCACAAACACAAGCATAAGTATCAATAAAACTGCTGATAATAACTTTTTCATAGCTTTCTCCTCGAATTTATTTTCTAAATAGTAGTTTAACATATTTTTGCTATATTGTCAACAAATATATTATTTATACGCACAATTATTTATTTATTTTTATTAATACTTGATTGGGAAATTCAATTGTGATATACTAAAAATAACGATATTCTATCGAGGTAAATTATGAAAAAGCAATATTTACATTCATACACTATTATGCCTCTTGATGTTACACATTTGGAGGAAATTTCTCAGGATATTAAGGAGCAATACAAAGACGGTGTTTGCTCCTGCGCTCTTTTTAAAATGACACTTGTACCTGAAGGAAATCCGCCAGCTGACAAGGTTACGTTGCTTTGCGAGAAGTATGCAAAATTCAAGGAGCAGCTTGATAAAATGGGCATTCCTAACGGTGTTTTAGTACAAGCCTCTGTTGGTCACGGTTGGGTGCTTGGAGAAATGTTACCATATCAAACCCATGTGAATTTTACCGATGGTAAATCAACGCGTGTTGTTTGTCCTTGCGACGAAGGATTTAGGGACTATATTTACAATGTTATGGCTACAATTGCAAGATATGAGCCTAACCATATTATGATCGATGATGATTTTCGTACTATATGGTATAAGGGTGAGGGCTGTGCCTGTCCCTTGCATATGGAAAGATTTAACAAAAAGGCTGGAACATCTCTTTCTGATAGGGAGCTTTGGAAAATTGTTAATACAAAAAGCGAGCTTGCAAAGAAATATACTGACATATTTATCGAGGAGCAAAAGCTATCTCTTGTTGAAACAGCAAAAGTCATGCGTGCAGGAGTTGACAGTATAAATCCAGCTATGCCTATGTCCTACTGCTGTTGTGGGAATAATGCAGAATTTGCTTACGAAATTGCGTCTGTGCTTGCAGGCGTTGGCAATCCTATTGTGGTAAGAATAAATAACGGTAATTACACTCCGGAGGGCGCAAGATACTTTAGCCGTGCCTTTCACAGGGCGGCAACACAGATTGCTAAGCTAAAGGGAAAGGTGGATGTATTTTTAGCAGAAACTGATACATGTCCACAAAATAGATATAGCACTGGGGCCATGTCGCTACATACACACTTTACAGGCTCTATTTTAGAGGGCACAAATGGCGCTAAGCATTGGATAACTAGACTTATTTCCTATGAGCCCGAAAGTGGTAGGGCTTACAGGAGAGTTTTAGGCAAGCATTCTGGATTTTATGAAAAGTTGGCTGAAATTCAACCTACACTAAAGTGGTACGGCTGTAGAATTTTTGTTCCTTCTACTCCCGATTTTACTTACGGCAGAGTTAAGGAGGAATGGGACGGCTGGAGCTATTGTGTTCTTGAAAGACTTGGTATTCCTATGTATTTTTCAAGCGAAAACGGCGGTGTTGTTTGTCTTGAGGGAGATGTTGATTCTCGTTTAAGTGACAATGAAATTTTAGAAATATTAAAGGGCAAGGTTATGCTTGCATCTGACACCGCTCAAAACCTTATAAAGCGGGGATTTGGAAAATATTTAGGTGTTAATGTAAGAAAATGGCAGGGAAAAATTCCTGTTAATGAGCTTATACTAAAAACCAACTGTCGTGTTGCTATGCAACAAAAGGCTATGGAGATTGTGCCGCTTAATGATGCTGTAAAAATTAGCTCGTATGTAAGTAACACTACCGACTATGAGCATTATGAAAATTTGTTCCCTGGCTCTACAATTTATAAAAACGAGCTAGGTGGCACTGTTTTCGTATTTTGTGGCACCCCTGTGGCTGAATTTCATATTTCTACTGCTTTTTCATTCCTTAATTATTCAAGAAAGCAACAGCTAATTGAAATGATTAATATGGCAGGAGAGCTTCCTATATACTATCCTAATGATGAGGAAATTTATTTAAAGGCTGCAGATATGGAAAACGGAGATTTATTCTGCGCTGTATTTAATATTGGCTTAGATGGTATCGATACACTTGAGCTTGTATGTGATTTTAAAGCTACAAAATTTAATAAGCTAATGCCAAACGGCGAAATTAACGAAATTGATTTTGAATTAAAAAATAACAGATATATTCTTAACACACCATGCAATATATTAGAGCCTGTTGTGCTATTTATAGAAAGAAATAATTATAAATCAAGCTTTTAACCATTATATTAACTTAATGAATTATTAAATTTTATTTTGAATAAGAAATAATCTAATATTAATTTAATACGCCCCCAAAAAGCACTTAACCTTTTGGGGGCGTATTATTTTTATTTATTCACAAATAAAGTATTTAGATCCTCGGGCTCATAGTCGGGGATTAGCTTTATTAGCTTTTCAATTGGGGTGGTGCATAAAATTTGCTCGCCTGTTAAATCAGTTTCGAGAGCCTTGAAGCCTACATATGCAAGCTTATGCTTAGCAATTATTCTAGCTACTGCTCCTCGATCATTTGAATATTCCTTATAGAGGCTACGGGCAAGAGATGCCATTTGGTTTGATTGGTACATTAGCTCTGATATTCTAAAATCGTAATATTTAAAAATGTGGATAAGTGTTGGATTTGCTTTACATATTTTTTCAATATCACCCTTGATATGCAAGAGTGTATTTACGCAATCCTTTTTAGATATGCCGTCGTTATGCTTTAGACGATGCATCATAATATAATCGGGAGATTTTACCTTTACTCTATTCCAATTTTTATCGACTACAACAAAGCCCTCGTTTGATATTTCATCATCAGCTTGGCAATCCTTATTAAGCTCTACAGCGGCTTTAATACAATCCTCTAGACTGTTTATTGGATAGGATTTTGGCTTTTTTATGCCAATATCAATATTGATTTCAATACCCGTTGTGTTATTTCTTGTGCCTAAGTGATATAAGGATATTTCGTCGTACCTTACAACCACTCTGGTTTGTGGGCTGACAAGCTCAAAAATATAGGTAAAGTCCTTATCAAGAGCATCAAATGGAATGTCGTTATAGTTATTTGCTTGACGGATAATATCGCCGTAAAAAATATTGCTATATGCGTCAGTTGTGGCATTATCTGCATTTATCATTCCGTTAGTGGAAAGCTGCCATTTTTGCTCCTTATGATTATACCATAGCTTTATAATTGAGCCGTCAACCTTTTCAAGCACTACTGCGTTATTCCAGTCGATTTTGTCGGCATAGCTTTCGGTATAATTACCAAATTTTCTAAATGGCCAGCAAACTACTTCAATTTTTTCGTAATCTATTATTATTCCCCTTGCTTCCTGCACTATCGGCTCTCTAAAATCACATTCTACATTGTAGCTAAAGATCGCAAGGGAGTCTTCCTTTTTTATTCTTATTCCGTAGTCCTTATGTAAAGACTCAAACCAATCGTTTGGGTGGTCGCATATATATTTGCATATTACTGAATTTTCTGTCATTTTATCTCCTTAATGTGCAAATCTGTCTGCCTTATGAAATAGCATTAATTCCTCCATAAATTTTTCGCCAAATAGCTCTTTATCGTGTTTTTTGGCACTTTCGGAGTCTTTCCAAATGCTGAGCGGTCGCATATGGCAGTTTATTAGATTTGTTTCATATAGTATCCTGTTAAATTCTTCCGTTGTTAGATTTTTACCGCAGCACATTTCCGTTAAATATAGATATGCACTGTAATTTTCGTGTCCGTAATAGTGAGCGATTTCTGTTTTTTCGCCTTTTCTATTTTCAAAGGCTTTTGTATATAGCTTGCCTATATCGTGATATTTCAATGCTTTTACAATATAGTCGGGGTAGTTGTTTTCAATAGCAAATTTGCATGCTATATTCATATGGTCAAAAAGCGTGTTTTTGTGATGTGGATTATCCTGCTGAAAATTTATTGTTTCTTCAAATGGGAAGGTATATGGAGTATTATCTATTATTGGAATTATTTCGTCCCAGCCCTCCCAATAGTTTGGACATTCAAAATTGCAAAGCATTTTCTTCATAGCTTCATTAGGGACTTTTGCTATTCCCTCTCTTAGCCGGTTGCGTTCTATACAAATATCCTTCGGTGTTATAAAAAGCACGCATATTTTTTTACAATGTGTGCGATTTAAATATGATACAATTGTTTTCCTTTTCTTTCTGCCTAAATTTGTTGCATCTAAAACTACACTTTTGCCCTCCTTTAGTACTTGGTAAGCTTGCTTCCTCACCCTTTCAAATACCATTCCGTTTAATTCGCCTACAATTTCCTTATCATAGGGTGACCAGCCATACTCTTCTGCAATTTGCAAGCGGATTTCATCAGAGGATAAAATATTGTAGCCTTTTTCTGCATATTCTCTTGAAAGTGTGCTTTTTCCGCAAGCAGGTATTCCTACTAGCATTATTAGCCCCGGTGTGTTGTTCATTTTTTATCCTCCTTTTTGATTTGTTTATATTTTAACATAAATATAAATAATATGTCAATAAAAATAATCACCCTTTAAGGGTGATTACATTTATAGACTTTCTATATCAATTTGAGTATAGAATGGGCGTTCGTTTGGGGTTTCGTTTGGTGAATGGTAAACGAATTTGCCCACGCCGTTAAGGTCGGTGAAAATCATACCGTGGCCTCCGTCCTTTTCGTATAGGAGCTTATTGTCTATTGACCACTTTCCCTTAATGCTTCCGTTTGAGCTACGGGAAATGGCTTCAACATATTCGCCGTTTGAAAATGATGACCAAATGCAGATTAGCTCGCCGTTTTCCTTTTTAACAAGGAATGGTCCGTCGGTTACATATGAGCCGTTTCCTCTTTTATCGTATGCCCAAGGTGCATCGCCCGCTGACCATAGCTCAAAGGGCTCGCCTACTGCTTCCTTTAAATCCTTTGAAAGCTCCATTGCACAGATTGTCCCGTTTTGAATTTGTGTCCATTCGTGGCAAAATACTATGTAGGGTGTGTCGTTTTCGACATAGAGTGTTCCGTCAAGGCACCCCCATTTCTTTGGGGTCACTGCTCCATTTGAATGCTCCTTAAATGTGCCGTCTGGGGTATCGCATACAAAGATAGCTGTTCCTCTTTCATAGCCGTCTGCTATGAAGCTTGCAAGCATATAAAATTTGCCGTTATACTTATGTACCTCTGGTGCCCAAAATTGTGTTTCGCCCCAAAAACCGTCAAAATAGCTGAAAATTTGCTTTGGCTCGCTCCAATTTTCCAAGTCATCGCTTACATAGACATCAAAGCCAAGCTTTTCGAGGGGCTGTCTTTCCCAAGTGTTTTTGGCTCTTGTGCCGTACATATAGTATTTATTGTTATGCGTAAGGATAAAGGGGTCTCTAATATTTATTTCGCTTCTTTTCACTTTAAGAACACCTCAATTACGGGTACAATTGTATTTGGCTTTACAATTGGAATTTTGAAGGCTACAAGGTCAGCACTTTCTGTTCTGGCTTCGCTGAAGTGGTCAACAGAGCCAAGAGTATATAACACCTCACTACCGTCGTGAAGGAATTGTGCATAATCGATTTTATCTGCAAGACCTCTAAATTCAAGAAATTCGTATGGGTATTCTACAAGATGGATATAGAGGCGTTTTCCGTCAACGCTTTGAGTTAAGCGTGTGCCTCTTGGAGCTGTAAATTCAGGCTCCGCCATTGTACAGCCATAGATGGAACGGCTATTATATTTCATCCAATCTGCATACACCTTAAGTGCGTTTTCTGCTCTATAATCAAGATAACCGCGGGCAGTTGGTCCTACATTCATAAGAAGGTTACCGCCGATACATACTGTATTTACAAGCATATTGATAAGCATTTCGGGGGATTTCCATGTCGCTTCGTCACGGTGATAGCCCCATGAGCCCGAGAAGGTTTGGCAAGCCTCCCATGTCAGATAATCACCTGTTTCGCTATGCTTTACCCATTCAAGCGGTTGGTATTGCTCAGGTGTCCAGATGTCTTGCTCTAATTCTGTTCTGTTGTCAATAATAATGCCAGGTTGGAGCTTTCTTGCAAGAGCTATAAGCTCCTCTGCTTCCCAATCCTGTTTGCCCTTACCCTTCATCCATTCAGGGAAGCCAGGGTCAGGTGTGGAATATGAGAAATCAAACCATAGAATATCAATTTTACCATAGTTTGTTAAAAGCTCGGTTACTTGATCACGCATATATTGTGCGTATTTTTTCATATCTCTGCCTTGGTTTAGCTCCTCGGCATTTTTATCAAAGCGTCTTGGGTGTTTGGTATCAATTGTAAAATCAGGGTGATGCCAATCTATAAGTGAATAATAGAAGCCAACTCTTATGCCCTCTGCTCTGAACGCGTCAACATATTCCTTTACAAGGTCTCTGCCGGCAGGCGTGTTTGTGCATTTATAGTCAGTGTATTGAGAATCAAACATACAGAAGCCCTCGTGATGCTTTGTGGTAAACACTGCATATTTCATTCCTGCTTCTTTAGCCATTTTAGCCCACTTTTTTGGTTCGTACATATCAGGGTTAAAATATTTGAAATACTTATCGTAAATTTCATCAGTTTGGCACTCAATGTGCTTAATCCATTCATTGCGGGCGGGCATTGCATAAAGTCCCCAGTGAATAAACATACCAAAGCGGTCGTGCTCAAACCATTCGGTATCTCCTAATGTTTTCTTTGTTACATAACTTGACATAATTTGTCTCCTTAAAACAATATTTTTGTTAAAAATAGTATATCATTTTTAAATGAATTTTGCAATAAAACATAGCATTTTTGGTAAAAAAAGTGAGCATAAAATTTTTTTCATTTTTTTGAAAAAAAGTGTTGACAAGCCATTAATCTTGTGATATAATAGTCAAGCGTTGAGCGATTAAATGGCGGAATAGCTCAGAGGCTAGAGCATCCGGTTCATACCCGGCAGGTCATAGGTTCAAATCCCATTTCCGCCACCATTTATTTGGCCCGTTGGTCAAGCGGTTAAGACACGGCCCTTTCACGGCTGTAACATGGGTTCGATTCCCGTACGGGTCACCATAGTATTACCAGTCGAACCTTTCGACTGGTTTTACTTTTTACAGGTAATAATCACTTATTTAACTCAAAGATAGCAGTAAAGCATCTTTGGGTTATTTTAATTACGCCAGTAACAAGGTTCGGACACGGAGAAATGCTATTTGATTTCTCCATTGCACTTTGTGCACAATTCGTAAGAATTGA
>JAGAJV010000182.1 GCA_017625915.1 Clostridia bacterium | reverse complement strand
TTAGTATAATGCCCTTTGCGATGCTTTTTGAGATATTCGAGGTGCAATCTTCCGTACTTGCCGATTTCCTTTTGTTCGGGGAGTTCAAGCAAGGGATAGTATTGCTCACCTCTGAGTTCGTAGGTAATTCCGTTCTGTTCAATGTACTTTTTCATCTTATTGCACCTTCCTTTCCTTTGGTGCTTTAAGTGTACTATAAGAATAGAAAATCTGCAAATGTGCAAAAAAGAAAATTACGAGAAACACCGAAATGTTCTCATATTTTTCTTAGCCTTCGCAATGCTCGTAGTTCTTAATTCTCAAAAACTGTCCTTAAGAAGCCACCGCATTAGGAGAAGGCTTTTGTTATTTATTCGTTGAATAAATCCTCGTAATTATCTACAAGCATCATATTGTCAAAGTAGAATGGCTTGTCGAGATAATTAATATTCTTTTTAATTCCGCCATAGAAGTAAACGCCTATAATCAGTGAATTATCATATAGTGATGATGACTCATCGAGAATGAAGCTTTCTATTGGGAATGCGAAATATCCCTTCTTACCGTTCATACCCTGTGAGCCTGTATCGCTTATGCCAAAGCATCCGCCCTCGCCTGTTGTTAGCTCCTGCCACTCGCTCTCGCCATCAGGTAAATAGTAGAATGAGGATTTAGTATTCGAGCCCTTAGTTGAATATGGCGCAGTTACTCCAACCTCTGTAATCAAGCCAAAGGAGCCCTTTTCAAACTCGGTTTCGGTAAAGTCTGCCCAAACTACAAAATACTTGTTATCTCCTAATTTACCCTTATTTGTAATTTCAAAATACAAGTCAAAAATGTCACTGCTTCCTCTTACAATTTCAATAGCCTCGCCGCCATCAACGCCCTTGCCGTCCTTTAGCTTTACATTACACTTACCGATTACGCCTCCGCCAGCGCCATTGCTCTTATAGACATTTTCAATCTGCTCGCTTGTAATTTCAAGCGATACATTACTGTCAAGTGTTTCAAAGTCGTTTGGATTTAGTCTTTCGATTAAATATCTTACATATGTAGGGATGTTAGTGCCAACTGTTTCTGCGTTTAAGTCAAACACACGCGCGCCTTGAATATCTGCTGAATGGTATCCAAAATCACTAACGGTAGGAGAGCCTGCAAGCTTAACGCCCTTATAGTTATAGCAATAGTCGTTCAGATGGTCGTGTCCTGTCACTACTGCCTTAATGTCGCCGCGCTCTAAAATGGCATCAAAAAGTCCTGATTCATAATCGGCGCAGTTAATTACTTCGTTTCTTAAGCCATTCCAATCGGACACAATGTCCTTATTATCTCTATTTTCATATGCGTATTTATTTTCAACCATAGGCACATGGAATGCCATCATGCCATTAATTACCTTGCCGTCGTTATATTCCTGTAAAAGCTCTGAGGTTTCCTTATACCACTTAACCTGGTCCTCTAAAACATAGCTCCAGGTATATCTCGAATATTCGCCTGAATCAAGTAAATATATTACCGAGCCAATAGAGCCATCCGGGTTATAAACCGCGTGCACATAGTTACCCACACGTTCAGTGGAAAAGCCCTCGTCCTTAGAGATACAGTATTCATAGCTTTCGTAAATTGCCTGTTGCTCAGCCTTGGAAATTGCCTTGCCCTCGTAATCGTGGTTGCCATATACATGACACCAAGGAATCTGCTTTTCCTCAAGATAGCTAGCTATCACATCAACGCAAGCTCTTAGCTCCTCCTCGGTGGTTGCTCTTAAGGTATTATCACCCGTAAAAATAACAAGATTAGGATTTTCCTTGTCAACTAAAAGCTTTATTCTATCCTTAAGCTCGTTAATATCAGTCTCATTAATGTTTGGCTGTACATGGGTATCAGCTAAAATAAGAACTCTGAAGGAGCCGTCCTCGTTATAGGTAAGCTTATGCTTGCTTTGGAGTAATGCTTCTGACTTTTCTATTACTTCCTTGCTTGCGGTGCTTTCCCAAGACTTCAGCTCATCCTCCGGTGGCTCTTCATCGGTGTCGCTTGAGGTGTCAGTATTAGTGTCTGTGTCTGTGTTAGTGTCTGTGCTTGTATCACCTGCTGTATCGCTAGAGGTGTCAGACGGTGTGCTTGTGTCTGTGTCCCTTGAATCATTGTTACAGGACATTACAAAGGCTAGCAAAAGAACACACACAACTACTAAAATTAAGGTAAATATTCTTTTCATATCTTTTCTCCTTATAATTGATAGTATAATTTTAACATTTATTTATATATATGTCAATAATATTTATGCATTTTTCACAAAACAAAAGCAATCGCAGGCATCTGCGATTGCTTAATTTTATTTAAAACGCACCTCTGCGCCGATTTTCTTGGATAGGCGCTTTGCAACTCTGTTTGCCTCGTCCTCAATTTCCCCACCTGTAAGTGTTCTTTCATTAGAGCCAATTACAAGACGAATTGTTACAGACTTTTTGCCCTCCGGGATTTGCTTGCCCTTATACTCGTCAATGAATTTAACATTGCGAAGCAGTGTTGTGTCTGATACCTTTTCCATAACTGCTGAATAAATGTCGTCCCATTTAACCATTGAGTCGACAAGGAATGAGAAGTCGTATTCATTCATTGGGAATTCAGGCAATCTTTCATAACGGTTTGTTCTTGACTTAAGTGGCTTAAATGCGTCCATATCAAGCTCAACTAATACAGTTGACGCTACCTTCATACCGCAAGCGAGTGCAGATTTCTTTGAAAGTAACGCAATATCTCCGATTTTTTGGTCGTCAAGATATACATTTACCCATACAGTTTCATCTGCCCAATATGGCTTTTCATCTCTCTTGAAGGTAAATGCTTCCATATGTGTATATCTTGGCATAGCCTCGATAACGCCCTTAGCCTGTCTGAATAGGTTGCCGATATTATCATTCTTACCAACAAATGCACAGCCAAGGTGCTTTCTTTGATACGGTAGCTTTTCCTTTTCGTCATAAGGTGATGTATAGTCACTGTCCTTGAAAATTTGTGTTTCCTCAAAGATTGCAAATTCCTCAAAATAGTGCTCATTCTTAACTACTGCCTTACAAATGTTAGGAAGTAGAGTTGAACGGAGATACTTTTCAGTAGGTGAAGGCGGTGTGGAAAGCGCTAAAACCCCGTCAAGTGTCGGTAAAATAGCATTTACATAGTTATCTGTCATCCAAGGATATGTGAAAATCTCCTGCATATTGCAACGGAATGCAAGATATTCCTTAACTCTTCTTACAAGGTCCATATCAAGCTGATTAATAGCCATTTCAAAGGTTGTTGTAATAGGAGTCGGCTGGAAGTTTTCGTAGCCATACATTCTTGCTACCTCTTCCATAATATCGGCTTTTATCGACACATCCCCTGTTGAACGCCAGGTTGGAACTACAATGTGCATGCCCTTTTCGGTAAATGTAACCTCATAGCCCATAATGCCAAGCTTTCTTGATACAATTTCCTGTGGAATACGCATACCAAGACGCTTATCAAGCCATTCAAAGTCAACATCAATTTCCTTTTTAACAAGCTTTT
>JAGAJV010000181.1 GCA_017625915.1 Clostridia bacterium | reverse complement strand
GCAATTATAGCAAGAATATATTTTTTATTTATCATTTTTATGCCCTCGCTTTCTTGGATTTTTTGAGTTTGTTCTTTTTATATAAACCATTGGTATCACTCCTTAAAAACAAAAATAGCACGCAAGAATATCAGTACATTTTATGCACTCTTACGCACTATTGCTTTGTAAATATATTATTTAAATGTCTTCTACTCGATTGACACTAACAAATCAATAATGCCGACAAGTACATAATAAGCCACATTCTAATTTGTATTATCATTTTATCACATTTTTTTACATATGTCAATATTGATTTACATTTTTTGGGAAATCTTCAATTGTTCTTGTTGTCACAATGCCCTTTTGTTCAACAAATCCACTCAAAAGAGTTGCTATATTTATATCGTTTATCCGTCTAACGATAATATTATTTTCCTTGTTTCGTTGTGTGCCTTAAATCAATGCCACAACTGACATTATTAAGCATTTTCCACTTAAGTTAACCAATTCAATGACTACCTATTATCAGCACAAATTTAAATGCTAAGGAAATTAAATCTATGTACCACGAAAGAATAACAAGCCGTCTTTTCGGCGAGTTTACAATAATAAAATTTGAGGGTACAGATGTAAGAAGAAGAAAAATTAAATAATTTGAAAAAATTTCAAAAAGCTATTGACAAAGTAGCTTTTATGTGTTATAATCTCTACGCTAATCCAAAGACAGTAGGTCACAGTAATTGCGCAAGCTCCCTACCGAGGAAGAGATTTTTACATTATTTATATATGATAATTAATCTTTTTTCGGTATTGATAACTGCGTCAATTACGAGAAAAGATTTTTTGTTTTTCGTGACAGATTGTCGGAAATATCTAAGGAGGATATAAAATGCCAAGTAATTCAATTCTTGAACAAAAGAAAGCCGTTGTTGCTGACTTAGTTGAAAAGATTAAGAAGGCTCAATCAGGCGTACTTGTTCAATACCAAGGTATCACTGTTGAAAACGACACAAAGATGCGTGCTGCTTTCCGTAAGGCTGGCATCGACTATATGGTAATTAAGAATACTCTTATCGGTCGTGCTTGTGATGAGGTTGGCTACGGTGCAATTAAGGACCAATTAAACGGTATGAGCGCTCTTGCTCTTTCATACGAGGATCCGGTTGCTCCTGCTAAAATCGCTAAGGAATATGCAGACAAGGTTGCAACCTTTGAAATTAAGGGTGGCTTCATTGATAACGCAGTTTGCGATGCAGCAACAGTAAACGCACTTGCTGAAATTCCATCAAAGGAAATTCTTCTTGCAAGATTTTTGGGAAGCATCCAAGGTCCTATTTCCGGCTTTGCTCGTGCTCTCCAGGCAGTTATCGACAAAAATGGCGAGGCTGTAGCAGAATAAGGCTAGCATTTGCCTAGAAAATGCAAAAAATTAATCTTTATAAATTTTTATTTAAAATACGGAGGATTTAAATCATGGCTAACGAAAAGATTACAAATATCGTAGAAGAAATCAAGACACTTACAATTCTCGAGCTTGCTGACCTTGTAAAGGCAGTTGAGGAAGAGTTCGGCGTATCTGCTGCTCCTGTTGCAGTTGCTGGTGCTGCTGTTGCTGCTGCTCCTGTTGAAGAGAAGACAGAGTTTGACGTAGTACTTAAGGCTGCTGGTGCAAGCAAGCTTAACGTTATCAAGGTTGTTCGTGAGATCACAGGCCTTGGTCTTAAGGAAGCTAAGGAGCTTGTTGAAAGCGCTCCAAAGACACTTAAGGAAGCAGTTTCTAAGGAAACAGCTGAAGACATCGCTAAGCAACTTAAGGATGCTGGCGCTGAAGTTGAGGTTAAATAATTTAACTTGGCATGATAGCATAAAAAGACAGTCCATAAGGGCTGTCTTTTTTGCTAATCATTCCGTTGGAATGTATATCATCACATTGAAAATGTGAATATCACCTCGACGGTGTCGTGCATATCATCAACCGAAGGTTGTATATTGTATCCTAAACAAAAAGCACCCGAAGGTGCTTTTTGTTATTTATTATCAATTACTGCTTGTAGTGTTATTGTATATGGGCTTGTAGCTGATGTGCTTCCAAGATATACAATTTCTTTTCCGTCATATACATATGCGCACATTACAAGCGCAAGCTGATTTTGTTCAGCGCTAAAGCCTGAAATAATAAAGTCAAAGGATGCGTATTCGCTTGAAATTGGCGCTACAACTGTTTTTTCTCCACCCTTTACTGTGCCGTTATCAACTGATAGAACATTTTCTGCTTCTATAGATGCTACTGCGCCAAAGGTAAGAGGAGTATTTACTGAGTTATAGTCCTTAAGCTCATTATTATTTATGGTATAGCCCACGCAAATTGCTGTGCCATTTTCCTTTGTGGAGTAGCCATTAAATACAAAGATTGCGTTTACATTCTCTGCTTTTTCAAGTGTGCACTTGCATACAGTTGTTTTAACGCCAGCCTTTAAGAAGCCATCTGCATATACTATGCTCTTTACTGTATCATATGCGTGACCGTCCTTAACAGGATTTGTTCCCTCGTTAGCTACCTGCTTTTCGTCCTCACACTTTGAGCATCTGTAGTTACCCATTGTGTTAATTGGGCAGTATGTGTTATCGTAATCAACTAAAGTATAGTTATGTGTTGTTTTGTCAAGGACAACATCGCCACCTGCTGTTGTAAGCTCTGCAATTAAACCACATCCACCAAAATAATCTACTGTGCCTGATGTAAAGTTAATTACTGTGCCATTTGAATACTTTGATGAATCAACGCTTGATTTACAGTAAAGTGTGCTACCTGCTTTATCAAATTTTGCATCGTTACCGAATGTAATTGAGTCTGCTAAGAATATAGCTGTGCATTGAGCCTCAAATACGTTATTTACCGTGGTTACGCCCTCACCGTAAACAATAAGAGTTGGAGCATTACCATTAAAGCACCAGAATGGAGCGGTGATAGTTTTGCCCTCGGAT
This sequence comes from Clostridia bacterium, assembly GCA_017625915.1. Classification (GTDB taxonomy): domain Bacteria; phylum Bacillota; class Clostridia; order Oscillospirales; family CAG-272; genus RGIG2000. The sequence goes on along the minus strand of JAGAJV010000181.1, from coordinate 1,160 downwards.
GCATTTAAGTAAATCATTGTATTGATGTTACATCTTCTAAATGCTTGGTCAGATATGGAGTCTAATGCTATTGGCCAAACGATTTCCGCTGAGCCTAAGTTAGATGAAGCAAATGCTCTATTGCCAATTGTTTTCATGCTGCTCAAGTCTACAATTTTCTTTCCCTCAAGGTTGTACCACTGTGTTTGTGTATTACCTTGGTCGTAACCCTTATTACCCATTTCGAATGCGCTTGTGGAAATAGATGTGCATTTTGATAAATCAATATAAATTTCCTTAACTGCGCCTGAGCCTGAGAAAACATCGTTGCTTATTGTTTTAAGATTTCTTGACTCAATTGTGATTTTTTCAAGCTGATTACATGCTTGGAATGAGTAAAAATCAATTTTTTCTCTGTTTGCGCCTTGGAGAACGAGCTCCTTAATAGTTGTTTCTCTGAACACTTGATTATTAATGTAAACAGCCTCGGGAATTATAAGCTTTTCAAAGTTTGCCCCTTGGAATGCAGCTGCTCCGATAGATGTACAGTTAGAAAAATCAGGACAGGTAATTACTACATCGCTTCCATCTTTAAGAAATGCTTTTGCATCATAATAATAGAAGCTATTAGCTTTTGGTGAGTTACCGTTTGTTTGGTTAGACGGATTAAGACCAGCACTGCCAATTGATGTGATTTTAGAAAAATCAATATAAATTTTCTTAAGAGCACCTGTACTATAGGTGTTGGCAATCATATTGCTTGGAATTTTAGTGATGTACTCACTTAAAATTCTGATTTCTGTAACAGTTGTGTTATCAAAAAACGCATCTGTTGCAATAGTATCAACCTTATAGGTCTTGCCTTCGTATTCTACCTCGCTTGGTATTTCTGCGATTAAATTAGTTGCTTTTCTGTTATCTGTATTTACAGTAGCTGTGCCGTCGTTATCAAGTGTATAATGCACACCGTTAATTTCAACAGCAGAGGCAGTTAATGCAAATAAGCATACAGCCATAGCAATCAAAGCTAATGCAAGAATAATTTTCCTTTTCATATTTTCTCCTTATAAAATAAATTTTCGTATAAAGACTTATACAAATTTATATTAACATAAAATATTATAAATGTCAATAAATAACAAAAAATCGCCCAAAGCGTTGGGCGATTTAATTTATTTGCT
>JAGAJV010000025.1 GCA_017625915.1 Clostridia bacterium | reverse complement strand
TGAAAAAATTTGTTGGTAGAGTTGTAGCACCGGGTGAGGTTAAGCAGGTAGAGGCTTTAGTTTCTCACGGCGGTCTTAACACACTTGCTTCCTTCCAGGGCGCATTACAGTTTGGAGATAAAAAGGTTACCTGTGGCGACCAAAGCAATCCGGATTTATATAATAAGGAAATGGCAGGCAAGGCTCTTTGTATTCCTCAAACTATAGGCTCAACAACAGGTGGACTTGTGCTTTATTGCGCTTGCTCTATGCGTCGTCAGCCTGCTTGTATGCTATTTTCAAAGCCTATTGACTCCCTTGCGGGTGCTGGCGTAATTCTTGCCGATGTTTGGCTGGAGGGGGGCGCAAAAATGCCTGTTATCGACTCCCTTGGCGACGAGTTTTTAGAAACGGTCAAAACAGGTGACAAGATTACTGTTGAAGCCGACGGAACGGTTATTGTTGAGTGATTAGTGGTGTAGGAGGCGGCGTCCTCGACGCACCGTTATGCACCGAAGGTGCAATTCATGGCAACGCCAATTCATGTGCGAAGCATAATTCATATTGCGTAGCAATAATTCATGGCGTAGCCAATTCATTTTCGCTTTTCTTTGCAAAAAGAAAAGCTACGCAAAAGAAATGAGAATATAAAAAATAAGCCTAGCACAATTTGTGCTAGGTTATTTTATTTAGTTTTCTTTATGTCCCCAAACCACGGGATAGTTATAGTTGTTCCAGTTTTCGTCCCAGCCACTTGGCTTTTTTTGCGCTTCGCAATAAATAGTTAGTAGGCTACATCCAGAAAAAGCGCCGGAGGAAATTGTGGCAACCTCCTTTGGTATGGTTATTTTTTCTAGGGACTTGCAATTTTCAAATGCATACATGCTTATTTTTTCCACGCTTGTTGGGATATTTACAGTCTTTAACGAGGTACAGCTTTTAAAGGAATAAACACCAATGCTTGTTAAGCCCTCGTTAAGAGTCACGGTCTTTAATCCTGCGCAATTCCAAAAGGCTTCCTTTTCTATCTGCGATACGCTTGATGGGATTATAATGCTTTCAAGGGCTCTACAGTTATAAAAGGCTCTTGGTGAGATTATTTCTATCATTGGAATATTTATGCTTTTTAGTTCTGTGCAGTTTTCAAACGCAGAGCTTCCTATTTTTCCAATACCTGCCGGTAGCTCTACACTTGTTATCATATTCTCGCCCGAAAATGCCATATCGCTAATTTCCACAACGCTATAACCGTTTATATTATCGGGAATTACTACATTTTCACCTGTGCCACTATATCCCACTATCTTCACCAAATAATCGGTTGATAGCTTCCACTTTATACCGTCATTTGTTGTGCCCTCTTCAAGTCCACCCCATATTACAGTACAATTGTCTTTATCCCAATCTCTATGCCAGCCACTAGGTCTTAATTCAAGCTCGCAGCAAACAGTAAGATTGTTGCAGTTAAAGAATATTGATTCTCCAACTGTTATTACGCTCTTTGGAATTACTATTTTCTTTATTGCAGTACATTCATAAAACGCACGATCGCCTATTGTTGTAGTACCGTTTAAGGACATTTCCTTTAGTGAGGAGCAACAGTAAAATGCGTTTTTCTCAATTATCCTTACAGATAAGGCATTAAAGCTCTCAAGTGCAGTACAATTATAAAATGCAGATTGATTAATTACATCTATTTGAGAAGCCTCAACGCTTGTTAGGCTGTTACAACCGTGAAACAAGCTACTTGACAAGTCTGTAATGCTTGACGGTATTGTAATTTGCTTTAATGAAGTACAATATTTAAATGCAGATTCGCCAATATTTTCTATGCCCTCAGGCAATTCAATCTCAGTTAATGATGTACATCCTAAAAAGACCCTGTCACCTAGCTTTTTTATTTCACTTGAAAGCGTTACCTTGC
>JAGAJV010000180.1 GCA_017625915.1 Clostridia bacterium | reverse complement strand
TGCACCAAATTCCTCGTTTAATGCTTTTTTCTCGCTCGGTATAGACATAAACTTATCTCCTGTAGCAATAGTTCCACATATGCTTTTACAGGAAGCTAAATCAGCCGATTTAACAAGCGCATCAACAACATTCGAGTTAGCATCAATATAAACTACATTTATGCCCGAAATTAGCCCCTTGGGGTCTCCTAAAGGACTTGTGTCCATATCGTGCTGAACAACGTTCTTAGCTATTGCAACATTTAATACGCCTAAATCCTTGATTAAGGATCCTGCAACACCAGAATTTATTATAACTGATGGCTTAAACTCTAAAATCATTGTTTGAGCACAAATTGCAGCAAACACCTTACCAATGCCACATTTTGCAACGACTATGTTCTTATCGTGCATTTTGCCACTGTAAAACTTAATGCCACTAATTGTTTTTTCAGTAACATTATCCATTGAGGCTACGATGCCATTAACCTCAATATCCATAGCGCCTATAATTCCAATTATATTACTCATACTTAAAGGTAACCTCCTTGGAATTAAGTACATCTAAATATCTTTTAGCTTCGATCTGTGCTGCTTCTAAATTTAAATTTCTATAGTTGCCACACTCTTCTCTTGTATTACCAAAGATTTCGCCCTTATGATTTACAATCTTTAAGAGAACATCCTTAACTATTTCAAGCACCTTACTGCCACTTTCATCCCTTACAAGCAGATAAAAGCCTGTTTGACAGCCCATAGGACCGAAATATATTACCTTGCTTCCGATTTCAGAATTTCTTACATAGGTCGCAAACATATGCTCTAAAGAATGAATTGTCAAATTGTCGATATAATCGCCCATATTTGGCTTTCTCATTCTCATATCATAGGTGGTAATGTCGCCATCGATTCTCGAAATATAAATGCCCTCGGCAATTCTATCGTGATTTACTGTAAAGCTAGCTATTTTATTCATAGTAACCTCTTATTTATTTTCCTAATAGAAAATTTTTTATATTTTCGTATTGTTTTTTTAATTCAGCCTGTTGTTCATCGTTAACTTTATGCTTTTTGATTGCTCGAAGCATAATGTTTTTTGGTGTATCCTCGGGATCAATTAGCTCTAGAGCATCAACTCTGTAGCCCTCACTTTCAAGCTTCAAGAGTCTTAAAGAGTCGGTTAAGGCATCACACATTTTTTGTCTTAGCATTGAATGCTTTGTAACAAAGGATAGTGTTTCGCAGTTAATAGTGTGGTTAAGCTCATGATGGCAACAGGGCGTTGACAATATAACATCTGCTCCATTTTCACTTGCCTTATTTAAAACTATATCTGTTGCAATATCGCAAGCATGCAAGGATATTACAAGATGTGGCTTTAATTCCATATTGTATTTTATAATATCACCACAAACAAACTGCATTTCATTAAAGTCGAGGCGTTTTGCGACATTAGTACAATACTCAATTACATCACTTTTTAAATCAACGCATATCATATGCACATTCATTTTTAGAATATTTTTAAAATAGTGATATACTGCAAAGCTCAGATAGCTCTTACCACAGCATAAATCATAAATGTTTATATTTTCCTTAGGTAGCTTATCTAATATCGCTTCTATATGCTCAATGAATCTATTAATTTGTCTGAACTTGGCTTGCATTTTATCTCTAATTCTGCCAGTTTCGTCACTAATGCCAAGTTTTTTTAAAAAGTCCTCATTGCCACTTAAAATATAATTCTTTGTCTTATTATTTTCATTTTCGGTAGCAGCTTCAATATTGCCATCTAATAATTTTGCCTTTATTTTTTTATCGCCAATTAGAGTTTCCTTGCCGCTTTTAGCGCGCATATATTGACAGTCGCCTACTGTTGAAATTACATTAATCTGCCCATATCCATCAAAAATATTTCTTAGTTCTTTTTCAAAATTATTCTTAATATTTCTATGATATGCTTTATTATCCTTTGAAAAGGTTTCGATTTGAATAGCATACTCACCTGAAATTGATTTAGGTACTATGACGCTTTTTATTTCATCAATAGCATCAGGCTTTGATAACACTATTTTTTTTAGTGCTTTTTTCTCAATTAAAAGTGCAACAAGACTACAAAGTGTATCAAGTATATCACTTTTTACATTTCTCATTTATTGGTCCTCGTCTAAATAGGATTTTTCTCTTATTTTTTCTTTTTACCAAAAGAAATCTTTGATTCCTTATGTGTGTAAATTCTAACAATGTTTTCTCTATGCAAATAAATAACAAGCAAGCATCCTAGTGTACCAATTAAAACATGAGGACCTGGCCCCATATAGCCGACATTGTAAAGAACAAATGGATAAATTACCATAATCATTACAGATGCAAGCGATACCATTTTAAAGCCGAATAAAATTGTTGCAAATATGCAAAGCATTATTAAGAATACACCGGGATTTGTAAGTAAGCACATTGTTGAAATAGCAACAACACCCTTACCTCCCTTAAATTTGAAAAATATAGGATAAGCATGTCCTACGATACAGAAAAATCCTGCAATAAATGCGCCTAAGTAGCCTAAAAATAGTCTTCCTATAATTGAAGCTGCTGCTGATTTTAGTACATCTCCTAAGAATGTAAGAATTGCAGCCTTTTTTCCATATGTTCTTAGCATATTGGTAGCACCTGCATTTCCACTGCCCTGTTCTCTTATATCTCTTCCGTACTTTTCCTTTGATAAAATAACACCACAATTTATGCTTCCTAATAAATAGGATAAAATAGCACAAGCAATAGCGCCTACTAAAAGGTATGCGTTGTTACAGTTATCCTCCATACCATAATTAAAGCCGAAATAGCCAAAATTTAACCAGTCAAGAAATGTCATATTTTAGTTTCATCCTCCTCGGAGCGCTGTCTGATAATAAGCTTAATAGGAGTTCCCTTAAAGCCGAAGGTATCTCTTAGACAGTTTTCTATATATCTTTGATATGAAAAATGGAATAATGCTGCGCTATTACAAAATAGCACAAAGGTTGGTGGTGCTACGCTTGTCTGAGTCATATAATAAACCTTTAAGCGTCTTCCCTTATCTGATGGTGGCTGTACTCTTGTAATTGCCTCGTTGAGTACATCGTTAAGCATACCTGTTGATACACGCATTTTTGATTGATTAAATACATAATTAATCTGTTCAAAAAGCTTAACTATTCTTTGACCTGTTAATGCTGAAACATAAATTACAGGCGCGTAAGTCATATATGCAAGTGCCTCATGTACCTTTTTGGTGTATTTTACAGTATCCTTGTCCTCTGTATCTGGCAAGTCCCACTTGTTTACAACTATAATTACAGCCTTACCCGCCTCATGCGCGATGCCTGCAATTTTTTCGTCTTGCTCAGTTACACCCTCAGTGGCATCAATTACAAGCAGGCATACATCTGCCCTTTCAACTGCCATATGAGCTCTTAGAACACTGAATTTTTCAATTCTATCATCGACCTTGCTTTGTCGTCTTATACCGGCAGTATCAATAAAATTATACTTTCCATATTCGTTCTCGAAGCGAGTATCTATGGCATCGCGAGTTGTTCCAGCCATTGACGATACAATAAGACGGTCAGAGCCAAGAATTTTATTAATTATAGAGGATTTTCCTGCATTTGGCTTTCCTATAACGCAAACATTGATTAAATCCTCCTCCTCTTCCTCGTCCTCTGTTTCTGGAATACAAGCGAATACTGCATCAAGTAGGTCGCCACTACCTGTTCCGTGAATTGAGGATACCGGAACCGGGTCAATATCAAAGCCTAGCTCATAAAACTCGTAGAATGTAGGGTCAACCATACCAACTCTATCAAACTTATTTACGCAAACTACAACAGGCTTTCCGCTTTTTTTGAGCATTATTGCAATATCTCTATCATCTGCAACAAGTCCTGCGTTTATATCGCACATAAAAATGATAACATCGGCAGTATCTATTGCAATTTGAGCCTGCTGACGCATTTTTTGTAAAATCATACTGTCAGTTTTAGGCTCAATTCCGCCTGTATCAATAAGAATGAACTTTCTACCGCACCATTCACTCTCACCGTAAATTCTATCTCTTGTAACCCCCGGGGTATCCTCTACGATAGAGCGTCTTTCCCCAATTAATTTATTAAATAGTGTACTTTTACCAACATTTGGTCTTCCCACTATAGCAACTACTGGTTTTGCCATTTTTATACCTCCTTTATGCCTAACAATGATGCAACAAAGCTTGCTCCATCTTGTTCGTCAGATATCACTTTTACATTCAGCTCTCTTTCTAGCTCTTCAAGTGAGGTTCCACATAGGAATAAATCACCCTCGGCTCTTAACATACTTCTTGAAATATGAAGCTCGTCTCCTAAATTATTGCCAGCTAATTGGTTAATTAAATCAACACCAGTTATAAGACCTGACACTGTAACTGTATGTCCGAAAAAGTCGTTAATTATTTCATATACTCTACAATCAAGCCCCTTGCATTTTTTCTGTATTTTTTTAAGTAGCCTGCAAATAAAGGGATACGATGCTGTTCCTGTGGCTATTGATATGCTTCTTTTAATGCTTTTTTCCTCATTCGAAAGAGTTTTGAGAAAATAATGCGCCTCTTCCTCAAAGGATGTAATCATACCAACGCCGTTATCAAGCTGACTGTAGCCCTCATAATATGCTTCCTTATGCATTTTCTTTTCTGCTAATAAATAAAATTCATCTGAACAGAAAAATATATTCTTGCCAAGCTTTCTTGCGTATGTAGAATTTAGTCTTTCAACTAGCTTAACAACCTCTTTTGCTGATGCTTTATCAAAAGGCTTTAATGGGTAAAGCCCCTCTCTATATTTAGTAAGTCCTGATGGAACAATAGCTACACTTGATAGCCTTGGATATAGCCTTGCCAAATCATTGAGTGTTCTTACAAGCTCTTTTCCGTCATTGATACCACGACATAATACAATTTGAGCACAAATATCAATTCCGCCATTAGCTAGCATATCTAAATACTCTAGCACTGTGCCTGCTTTTTTATTATGCATCATTTTGCATCTTAAATCAGGATTAGTTGTGTGGACAGAAACATTGACAGGAGAAATGTGCATTTCTATTATTCTCTCGATATCTCTTTTTTCAAGGTTTGTAAGTGTTATATAGTTACCATGAAGAAAGGACAAGCGTGAATCATCATCCTTGAAATATAATGATTCACGAAGACCCTTTGGAAGCTGATCAATAAAGCAAAAAATGCATTTATTTTCGCATCTGTGCTTTTTATCCATTAGGGGCGTTTCAAACTCAAGTCCTATATCGTCATAGCAATCTTTATTAATTAAGAAGTTAAATTCCTCTTCATTTCTTTTTACTTTTAAATCTATATGCTCTTCAGCAAGATAAAATCTGTAATCGAGTACATCGTTTATTTCCTTGCCGTTTATACTAATTAATATATCATTTTCTTTTATTCCACATAAATCCGCATGGGTTTTGGGAATAATACTTTCAATTCTTACCATTTTTAACTCCATTGCAGTATTTTGCCAATTATATATTATATACTATATTAATTTAAAAATCAACCTTCCGAGGTCAAATATTTATTAATTTTTTCAAGAGTTGACTTTTCTATTCTTGATACATATGAGCGAGAAATATTTAATTTTTCCGCTACCTCTCTTTGTGTATATGCTTTTGTATTGCCCAGTCCGTACCTCATAATTATAATTTGCTTTTCTCTATCGTCTAATTTATTTTTAATATACTCAAGTGCTTTATTGATTTTAATTTTTTTATCTAAATCCTCGGCAATTGTATCCTCTGTACAGACTATATCAATATAAGTCAATGGATTTCCGTCCTTGTCTATATCAATAGTATCGTTCAGCGATACCTCATATCCCAGCTTTTTTTGACTTCTAAATAGCATAAGTATTTCATTTTGAATACATTTTGCAGCATATGTTGCAAACCTTGCACCATTCGAAGCATTAAAGGAGTCTATCGCCTTTATAAGACCAATAGTTCCAACAGAAATTAAGTCCTCTTGATTATTATAGGATACATAGTATTTTCGCACAATATGAGCCACAAGCCTTAAATTATGTTCTATTAGCTTATTTCTTGCACTCATATCTCCATTTTTACATCTTTGAAAGCATTCCGCTTCCTCTTCCTTTGATAAAGCCTTAGGAAATTTTTGTACTGGCTCTACTCCTAAAATCATATATACTACATTTAGTAGCAATGAAAGAATTCCCATATTATCACCTCAAGAAAACTATATTTGAATTTATGAAATAAATTGCTTGTCAGGTAAAAATTGTTGTTTTAAATTTGCATATTACTTTGCAAAATGTAAAGAATATGTATGAACAACAGTTCAATTAATGGAGGAAAATCAAAATGATGATGATAATAGACAGAATTGCATTATTGCTTCTTATTGTTGGTGGAGTCAACTGGGGTAGCGTTGGTCTTTTTAATTTTGACATCGTTGCTTGGATATTCGGTAGCTCTATGGCGATAGGTGCAAGAATCGTTTATGTAGTCATTGCGCTATGTGCTCTTTGGTGTATTTCACTCCTCTTTAGAGAAAATGCAACTAACGAGGAATACGAAAGACATTAACAAAAATGCTTCGGATTTTTCCGAAGCATTTTAGTTAATATATGGTGTTTTTTTATATGCTATATCTGGTGAATATGATTTTATACATAGAGTAGCAAACAGCTCGTCAGCCTTGAGTCCTTTTTCATAAATTTCCTTTGAAGCTTCACCTAGTTTTTTTGAATCCGCATGCTTTGTGATTACGGTGATGCCTTCATTTTTTCTCGCTTGCTTAATGATTTGCTTTCCTTTTTCGTTTGCGCCTAATAATACAGTAAAATCAACTGACTTATTTATATTTTCGATTTTAAAAAGTGAGTAAATCAATGCTCTTTTTAGTCTTGCTGTTGTATAATTTTTTGAGGACAGCTCGTCTGTAAACGCACTTGCGTTTTTACATTTTTTTGCACAATCTAGAATATAATATCCCATTCCGTTTGGAGCATCAAAGCATTTCTCTATTTCCTTTGGTGATAACAAAAGGGCATTTGCTAAAATGAAATTGTTTGTAGCATTTTTATTGTTAATTCTGCCCTCATTTATTTCGTTTTCAAGCACTTCTCTTGCTTCTTTTGGAATAGATAACAATGTATTATTTTTATAATAGTTATCTCTTATAGCGCTTGCTGACATAATCTCGCAAACTGAGGTATCTTTATAGCCTGCACCAACTCTTTTTATGGCTTTATATTCAAGTGATAGCTTTTTATTTTTTATAGCACGAATATATTCTATAGCTAACATATCGTTTGAAAGCTTTGATATCTTTATGCCCATTTTACTTAATGCTTTTTCTCTTAAAACTGGATAGCTTAAGCTTTCTTTGTTTGAAATAGCTTTTATTTGCTTTTCAAACTCCTCGCTGTTTATTGCGTTAGCAATAGCTTCAAGCGCTTCTAAGCTATTATTTTCAATTCCAAAATACAAATATTCTGCGCCTAGCTTACTTGCTAATTCAACACCAGCGCTTGCAAAAATTACGGCAGTTGAGCAGGAGTAAGGAAATGGAAGTTCAAAAACCGCATCAATACCACTTTTTATAGCCATTTCTGCTCTTGCATACTTATCAGCAAAAGCAAAATCTCCACGCTGTACAACATTGCCTGACATTATTGCTATAATGGTTGAGTCTGGAATTTCTTCTCTTATTTTATCAATTTGATACTTGTGTCCATTATGAAATGGGTTATATTCTGTAATTATAGCTACAATTTTTGACATTTTTACTCCTTCCTTAAATTTTTTACATTATTTTCTTATTTTACTTGAAATTTATATCCGTTTCATATATAATATATACGAAAAAATTTTAAATGTCAAGATAATTGGAGGATTAAAATGAAAGTACTTGTTGTAAACGCAGGAAGCTCATCACTTAAGTATCAATTAATGGATACAGTTACTAAGGATATTCTTGGTAAGGGTATTTGTGAAAGAATTGGTATGGAAGGAAGCTTAATCACACATAAGGTTGGCGACAAAAAGGTTGTAAAGGAAATCGCTATGCCTGACCATTCAGTTGCTACAGAAATTGTTGTCAGCTTTTTAACCGACAAGGAAAACGGTTGCATATCAAGCATGGATGAAATTGAAGCTATTGGTCATAGAGTTGTTCACGGTGGCTCATATTTCTTTGATAGCTGTCTAATTACAGAGGATGTTTTAAAGACAATTGATGTTTGCAGTGAATTTGCTCCACTTCACAATCCAGCTCACTTAATGGGTATTAAGGGCTGTCAAAAGGTTATGCCTAATGTTCCACAGGTTGCTGTTTTTGATACTGCATTCCATCAGACAATGCCAGCCGAGGCATACACATATGCTCTTCCTATGGAAATCATTGAAAAGGATGGCGTAAGAAGATACGGCGCTCACGGTACATCACACAAGTTCGTTTCAATTGAAATGAACAAAATTCTTGGCAGAACAGATACAAAGCTTGTAACCTGCCATATTGGTAACGGTTCTTCCATTTCTGCTGTTAAGAATGGTAAGTGCGTTGATACAAGTATGGGCTTCACACCACTTGCAGGTGTTGAAATGGGAACAAGATGTGGTTCTATTGACCCAGCTATCGTTCCATATATCATGAAAAAGCATAATATCAGTGTTGATGAAATCTCTGACTTTATGAATAAGAAGTGTGGTTTCCTCGGGGTTTCTGAATATTCATCAGATAGCCGTGATATTGAGGCTGCTATTCTTGGTAAATTTAATCCTGAGCTTAAGACATGCCCAACTACTGAGGAGGGCAAGGCTAGAGTTTCTAAGAATTCAAAGCTTGCTGCTGAAATTCTTGCGTATCAGGTTAAGCAATACATCGGTTCATATGCTGCCGCTATGAATGGTCTTGATGCTATTGTATTTACTGCCGGTATGGGTGAAAACAATCCAGAGCTTCGTGAAAGAGCTTGTGCTAATATGGAATTTTTTGGAATTAAGATTGATAAGGAATTGAATGCTAAGACTCTTCGTCAGCCTAACACTGTTGAAATCTCTACTCCTGACTCCAAGGTTAAGGTATATGTTCTTCCAACAAACGAAGAGCTCATGATTGCTATGGATACAGAGGCTATTGTTAGCAATAAATAATATAAAAAATCAAAGCATTTGCGAAAAATTCGCAAATGCTTTTTTGTTATTTGTTATAAAATTCTTTGTTCGCTAAATCGCAAAATCTTTTTATTAGCTCTGTTTCCTTGGGGTCGTAAGGTCGAAGGCTTGGACGATATAGGTCGTGAAACCATTTTGTGAAATCAATATTTGCATTTTTATCATCATAATACCATTTCCAATGAGCTTCATATGGCTCATAGGTTTGATACTTGCCTGCTACAAAGCCCCAGTTATAGCAACCGATATTTTCAAGATAGAAGAGCGGAAAATTGTCAAAAACTGTATTTCCTGTACATCTGGCAAGCCATTCAGTGTTAATAATAGGTCTTCCAAGCTTTTTTAAATACTTAATTACTTGAATATGCTCCTCATATCTGCCATAGTTATGATATGTAATTATATCGGAATTTTCAAGTGCAAATTGGTTTACCTTGCTTGTATGAAAATCATTTAAATCAAACCACCAAGCACCAACCGTAAGAGGTTGAGATGGATTAATTTTACGAACAGTTTCAAACATACGAACAAGATAAGGCATTGTAATTTCTTCACGGTTGCTATTTCCCGGTTCGTTTAATAAATCCCACATTAAAATGCGCTTATCGTCCTTATATAAGGTAACAATTTCCTCTACCATTTTAAAGTAGTCGTCTCTATATTCCTCACTATCAAAATAATAATGAGGCGCAGGACAAGAGTGTCCCCCGTGCTGAGAATGCTTTCTACCTCCGTGATATCCCCAATCGTAATGCTGTTCGCCAATATAAGGCATTTTCCAAAGCTCGGTTTTTGGTGGCATACAATCATTGGCTAAAACTATCATACAGGAAATTCCGTATTTATCGCAAAGAGCAATATATCTTTCAAATCTTTCAAAAAAGCTATCATGCTCCTCCTTCCAGACAACATATTCCAAAATCAAGCGAACAGAATTAAAGCCCAGTTCCTGCATTACCTTTAATTCTTCCTCAGTGGTCTTAATTCTTTCCTCAAAATGTAGCGCCTGCCACTGGTCTACCCTGTTTACGCAGTCGGCGCTCATATAGTTACATCCTCTTATCCAAGGTCGAGAGTTGTACCATTCCCAGGCTTTTTCCTTACTCCATCTCATAGAAATTTTCCTTCCGTTAAATATTAAATTACACCCTTCTGAAGCATTACATTTGCATAAATTGCTTTTTCGCTTGTCGCTATAATTGCATATGCTGTTTTTGCTTCCTCATAGAATTTAAAGCGTTCAATTGTACCAACTGTGTCAGCGCCTCTTTGGTCATATTTTGCTATAATTTCCTTGTAGGTATCCCAAATCGGAGTTTTAGCATTATCACCCCTCATTACCTCCATTAAGCTAACAGGCTTCTCTACATATGTATCAAGCGGAAACAGCTGTAAAATAGCGTCTAATATTTCTGGTACTCCATGACCGTCACATCTTATGACTATTGAGTTTTTGCCCATTGATTCCGCTGGGAAATTACCGTCAGCAATTACGATACGGTCGCTATGTCCCATTTCGCATAATACCTTAAGTAGCTCTGGTGAAATAATTTGTGGAATTCCTTTTAACATTTTAATAATCTCCTTTTGTTTTATAATTATCCTTTGCATAAGTTACAGGTATTACCTCTGTTGCTCCTGCGCTTATTAATAGTCTTGAGCAATAAAGTAATGTTGAGCCTGTCGTCATTATATCGTCAACTAAAAAATATTTTTTGTGCTTGTTTTCAAAATTCTTTTTTAGTACATACGAGCGTTGCGCGTTTTTTCGTCTTTCAATAGCAGAAAGTCGCTTTTGTTCTTTATTTCCTATATTTTTAAATGCTTCTACAAAATCTATATCTAATAATTCAGCCAAGTATTTTGCCATTTCTCTGGCTTGGTCATATGTGTACAATCTTCTTTTTATACTTCCTCTTGGCGTATATGTGACTGCAAATTCCTTATAATTAATACCACGCTTTCTACAGTTTTCTAAAAGCATATCCCTCATTATCTCAGTACAAAATCTTATAGCATCTCTGTATCTTTGGTACTTTAGTGCAAATACAAGCGAGTTGGCTATTTCCTTGCTTTCTGTATCGTAAAATACAGCCCAAGATGCCAAATCGAAATTCTTTTTAATTAATGCAGGCAAGCAGGAGCATGAATATCTATCTCTACCACAACGATTACATCTTATCTCAATAAAGTTATCCCATTCCTTCTCGCAATCCTCGCAAAACGGTATTTCCTTATCTCTATCAATAGTTTCGTCACAAAGCAAGCATACACGAGGTAGCAACATTCTTCTTAATATTTCACTAATTTTCATTTATTTTTCTTAACATTCTTTCAAGATATGTGTTTCTAACCTGTTGCATATTATTATTTATCATTTTAAAAAATGTATTTTTATTGCCGACTAAGATAACCAGCTTTGATGCTCTTGTGATAGCTGTATATATAAGATTTCGAGTTTGTAGCATTGGTGGACACGAGGAGCTAATTGGAATAATAACTATTGGATACTCACTGCCTTGGCTTTTATGCACAGTTATTGCATATGAATGATCAATTTCCTCAACAGAGGAATAAAGATAAATCACACTTCTGTCACCATAATCAACGGTAAGTCTTTTTTCTTCATTATCAATGTTTTTTATAATTCCGACATCTCCGTTAAAAATGCCCATTCCACTTTCGCCATTTTTCGTTTCCCATTCTGCCTCATAGTTGTTTCTAATTTGCATAATACGGTCGCCTAAGCGAATTTTTCTTTCTCTTGTAGCATTGCACTCAGGCTTTTGAGCGCCCTGTGGGTTTAATTTTTCCTGTAAAACATAATTTAGATTATAAGTGCCACTTAGTCCCTTTTTTTGAGGTGAAATAACCTGTATTCCGTCAAAAATAGTTTCACCATATCTTCTTGGTAATCTTGTTTTACATAAATCCGCAATATATTCGGGTATGTCGTCCTCGTCAACTGAGATAAAAAAGAAATCGTCAAATTTATCAGATAAATTTGGATATTCGCCATTATTGATTTTATGCGCATTTATTACTAT
>JAGAJV010000179.1 GCA_017625915.1 Clostridia bacterium | reverse complement strand
TAGAAGAAAAGCGTAGCTTTTCAACCTTAATAAGTAAGAACCACCAACATAAAAATGTAGGTGGTTCTTGAATTAGATTTAGGGGTCCTCAAAACGAAGTATGAGTTTTGGGGTTCACGTGTATGCCTTAATGTGTCAGCCCCTTAATTGCTATTTAGATTTTTCTTGGGTTGCAACAACATCGCTTCCAAAAAGGTCCTTTATTACAACATCGCCTACGCTAATTGGCGGGGTGGCTACTGAGCTGTTTATTATTTTCATAGCCTCGAAAACCTTGTCCTTTGGTATTGGCTTGCTTGTTTTTACAGACACCAGGTCGCCATTTTCGCATTTTACAGTTGTAGTTACGGTACGCACGGGAGAGGTACATTCGCTTATTGCATATTCCTTGCCCCTTGGGCAGGTGTTACCCTCGACGGATATAACATTTTTGCCATCTAGCTCTACTGAAAGAGTACAGCCTAAGGGACAGGCAATGCAGGTTAATGCTCTTTTCATTTTTCCTCCTCCAATACGAATTTTAAATTAGTTGCGTTTGAAATTAGATTAGCAGATAGCTTTACTGTTTCCATTTCCGCAGGTGCTACCTTTATTTTCTTTTTTGAGAGTACAAGCTTATCGTTATCGTAAACATTGATTTTGACATTCTTATACACATTATTTACTCTAAAATAAACTGTTACATCCTTATTTTCTGTTATGCTTTGAGGTACTGTATAACGGATTTTTCCGTCTGTGGTGATTGGAATATTAACTGTTTTATTTTGGCTTGACTTAATGTATTCAGCAGCACCCTTGCCTGCGATTTCTGCTTCGTCAGACACATAGTCAACGAGGTCATGAACATGTAGGACATTTCCACAGGCAAACACACCACTTACGGTTGTTTCTCTGTTTTGGTCAACTATGCTTCCATTAGTAACGCCTGAAAGCTCTATGCCCATGCCTTTAGTAAGCTCATTTTCAGGAATTAAGCCACAGGACAAAAGAAGTGTATCGCAAGGGATAAATTCATATGTTTCCTTAATTGGCTTTTTATTCTCGTCAACCCTGGCTATTGTAACGCCGGTTAGTCTTTCCTTGCCGTGAAGCGCTACTACTGTATGTGATAATCTTAGAGGAATATTAAAATCATTTAAGCATTGCTCGATATTTCTTGCAAGTCCCGAGGAATATGGCATAAGCTCGCAAACTGCTTTTACGGTTGCTCCCTCTAGTGTCATTCTTCTCGCCATAATAAGACCGATATCGCCAGAGCCTAAAATAACAATTTCCTTGCCCGGCATATAGCCCTTTATATTGACTAGCTTTTGGGCTGTGCCCGCGCTATATACGCCAGCAGGACGAGAGCCTGCTATATTTAATGCGCCCTTTGCTCTTTCACGGCAACCCATTGCGAGAATTATTGCTTTTGCTTGTATTTCAAAAATTCCGTCCTCGCTATTTGTGGCAATTATCTTTTTATCCTCGGTTATATCAAGGACCATTGTATTTAGCTTGTAATTTATGCCAAGCTCTCTTACCTTTTTGGCGTACCTGTGTGCGTATTCCGGGCCTGTTAGCTCCTCCTTGAGCTTATGGAGTCCGAAGCCGTTATGAATACATTGGCGAAGGATACCGCCTAAATCGTCGTCTCTTTCAAGAATAAGTATATCTCTTATTCCGTTTTCGTAGGCGGAGATTGCGGCGCTCATTCCCGCAGGTCCACCACCTATAATAACAAGGTCTATCATTATTTTGTCTCCTTTGTTACTACATATGATTTGCCACCATTTTTAGTGATTTTTTCATATGGAATATTTAATTCCTTTGACAAAAGCTCAATTATATATGGACTGCAAAAGCCTCCCTGACATCTGCCCATTTGAGCACGGGTGCGTCGTTTTACGCCATCAAGGTCGGTTGCCTTTGGGTTTGTACGAATTGCATCAAGGATTTCACCCTCGGTTACTCCCTCGCAACGACAAATGATTTTTCCGTATGCGGGGTTTTCCTTTATCATTTGATTTTTCTCTTCTATGGTCGCTTCTCTAAATGCGTGCATTGATTTTCTTTGAGTTATGGCATTTTTCTTTTTTTCTAGTTCTAATCCGTCTTGCTCAAGTAAATCAACCACATATTCTGCAATAGCCGGGGATGCTGAAAGTCCCGGTGATTCTATTCCTGCTACATTTACAAAATGACTTTTAGGAATATTTATAATAAAATCGCCTGTATCGCCTACTGAGCGAAGTCCACAAAATGAGGTGATAGTTTTATTTGTTGGAATGTTTGATACGCTTCTTTCGGCAATACCAAATATTGATGCAAAAAATTCAAAAGATGTATCCTTGTCGGCTTTATCCTCACCATCTATAGCTGTTGGGCCTAAAAGCAAGTTGCCATCTACTGTTGGGGATACTAAAATTCCCTTGCCCATTTTGCTTGGTGTTACAAACACTGTATGGGATATTATTTCTCCACATTCCTTATCAAGCAGTAGGTATTCGCCTCGTCTTGGGTGGACATTAAAGCTATTATCGCCTGCTAGCTTTGCAATTTTATCAGAATAAACACCTGCGCAGTTGATAACATAGCGTGCGTTGATTTCATTCTCTTTTGATTTGAGTGTATAATAATCGCCATTGTTTATAATTTCCGTTATTTCAAAATTGCATTTTAGCTCTGTGCCATTATCCATAGCATTTCCTATGGCTGATACGGCAAGGTCATATGGGCAAATAATTGCTCCTGTTGGCGCATATAATGCACAGGTTACATTTTTGCCGATATTTGGCTCTAGCTCTAAAATTTCTTCTCTATTTAGGAGCTTTAGTCCCTCAACCTCGTTTGCGTTGCCTCTTGCAAGCAGGCTTTCAAGAGATTTTTTGTCCTCTTCATTAAAGCCTACAACAAGTGAGCCATTATTTATATATTTTACGCCTAGGTCCTTTGCGATTTTGGACATCATTTTTGAGCCTCTTACATTTAGCCTTGCTTTTAGTGTGCCCTCCTTGGCATCAAAGCCTGCGTGAACTATGGCTGAGTTTGCCTTAGTTGCGCCTGTTGCAACATCGTTTTCCTTTTCTAGTAGGCAAGCTTTGAGATTATAAAAGGATAGCTCTCTTGCTATCATTCCTCCAATAACTCCTGCGCCTATTATCGCTATATCGTACATATTTTCTCCTTAATATTTATAAGCTCAATTTTCTTCTAAAATTTTAATAACAGTATTGCCAATTGTATACATTCCGTCTAAATTTGGGTGAAAGCCGTCAATTGTGTCAAATGGTGTGCAATAATTATATAGGTCGATTATACGACAGTCAAAATTTTTTGCACAATTTCGAATTATATCACAATATTTTTCCATATGCACTCCACCATAGCAATATGGAAAGTCAACGCCCTTCGCTTTTTTAGTGTCGCTAACCGCTAGAGTAAGGCACCAAATTTCTGCATTAGGGTAATTGTTTTTTAGCTTTTTTATCATTCCTTCATATGCTACAGAAAATATGGAAATGTCGTTTTGCTCCCCGTTATTTGGATACAGCTTGACGCCGTGTCCCCAGTCGTTTGTCCCCAAATAGACCATAATGATATCGGGCTGTATTTTGTCTTTATGTAGAATAGAGGTGCGCATATCACTGCATCCATAGGATTCGACAATACAGCTCTTATGCTTAGTAACCATACTGCCAGAAATAGAATTATTAACTAAAAGCTCGCCGCCTAAATAATCTATTACCTGTCCCCACCAGGTTTGCTGGCATCTTAATATATCTGATTGGCATTTGCGAATTGCATCGTAAAAACCAGCATCATATGGCTCGCTATAGCCCTCAAATGTGCTAATTGAGTCACCTAAAATGGAAAAAAGCTTGTTTTTATAGTTTTCTATCATATTTTTTCCTATTCTAAAATGTTGGTAGTTATAAAATCTATGCCCCAGCTTGCAAGCTTTTCGCCCTCTTCTTTATTGTTTACTGTCCAGCAGTTGACCTTTAAGCCTAGCGCGTGAGCTTTGTCGATTTGCTCCTTAGTTAGCTCGATACACCACACATCAATGTCGATTTTATCCTTTGAGAGCCTTTCTAGCTCCTCGTCGGTTATTTTCCAGAACAGGTATTGGGCTGATTGGTTTGGCAAAAATTTTCTTACCTTTAAAAGATTTTCGTAATTAAAGGAAATAAAGGTAACATTATCAAGAT
Source organism: Clostridia bacterium (assembly GCA_017625915.1). Classification (GTDB taxonomy): domain Bacteria; phylum Bacillota; class Clostridia; order Oscillospirales; family CAG-272; genus RGIG2000. The sequence continues at coordinate 2,965 of JAGAJV010000179.1, read as the reverse complement.
AATCGTATTCCTTGATTATGTCGATAATTCTTGCTATTTCCTCTTGGGTAAAGTCGGATTTCAGCTCTAAAACTGAATGCTTTTCATACTTTTTACAAATTGACAAATAATTCTGCAATGTAGTTGGGCGAAGATCAAATCTCGTTTTTAAATTATCAATATCGTTCAAGATTATATTTTGTATTTCCTCAAGAGTGGCATTTTCGATTACTGTTTCGTCGTTTGCTACTCTTCTAAAATCTCCGTCGTGATTGATTACAAAATGACCGTCCCTTGTTCTATGTATATCCGTTTCAATTCCATAATAGGAGCGATTGCCTGCGGCTACAAATGCTGAATTTGTGTTTTCCTTTTCTAAGCCTGATAAGCCTCTATGAGCAATTACAAGCGTATTTTTATTTTCAAATTTTATTGTATTCATTTTATTTTCCTATTTTTAGTAGTAACAAGCGCTTACTTAAATGAAAACACCTTTGTGAGCTTTGGTTGAGCGCCGGTTATTGGGTCAAGCTCCATTATAAGAATATCCTTCATATATTCGTTCCATTTGTCAACTATTGGGCTTTCTCTTTGAATTTTTGCTGCGTATTCAATGCCCTTTTCACATTCATAGTAGCCAAAAAGCTCGTTGCCTACATTCCATATTGTATAATTGACAATGCCTGCCTTTGATAGAACCTCCTTCATTTCGTCCCATATTGCATCATGTCTTCTTATGTATTCGTCAAGAGAGCCGTCAACTATTTTTGCTTTCCATGCGTATTTTTCCATAATTTGTTTCCTTTCTTATTTTGTGATAGAAATTTAATGCTATTTTACCAGCTTTCTTATATGCCCGTTTTTGTCGTTTTTAAATTGTGCAACATCAAAGCCACAATCAACGGCAAGCTTTGCTGCATAATATCTCGCTTTATCATTTTTAGAATTAGAAATCAAATCAAAAACCTCTTGTGAATATAGTTTCCCATAAAAATAGTACAGTGTTTCGCTTATGATTTCAAATTTAACTGAGTCACTTGATTTGTCATATAGTTTTACAATAAAGTCAAAATTCTCTCTTGATATTTCAAAAACAGAAATCGAACTCAAAGAATATGATAGAGAATCAAAATTTTTTATTATAGATTCTTTTAGAATATTTTCCTTTACTCTAACATTGTACCCCTTTACAATAAAAAGCCCTGCCTCAACAAAAAGAATATCATCCGATAAAAGAGCTTTTTCTAATTCGTTAATTAATTCTTGTGCAAAAGGATTTTTAAATATCACCTTTAAAACATACAATCTGCGATATTTATCCTTATCAAAAATAAAGGGTTTTAAAGCCTTGTATGCTTCTTCACTTGTATTCTCGGATAAAGCCTCGCATGCTAAGCAGAAGCTTTTCATGATTGGAGAGTATAGCATTTCCTTTAATTTTTCAAATGGTAAATCATATGGAACAACAGAACCATTTACACTTTCATATCTCATAATTTCTAATCCTGCTTTTATAAAGTTAATAAAATAGGTTTTTTTCTGCTAATATCTTTAAAATTATAACACAATTACTTTTTGTTTACAATATGGTTGGTCACATTTTCAAAAAATAAACAAGATGGATGGCTTCTCGCAAAAGGCGAAGCTTTTGCCCACGGCTTATGCTAACTTACTAAGAAATCAATGCGTTAGCATTGTATATAACCAATTTCGCAGAAATTGTATATCATCAAGCCGAAGAAATGCACGCTGGTGCGTGATGATATGCACCTACGGTGATGAGATACACGGCAAGTCGTGATGATATACCAAACCTTCGGCTTGGATAAAAAAATCCGATGCTTTCGCATCGGATTTTTTGTGAGGGTAGGCAGATTTGCCACTACCGAATTGTGGAGTTTCCTGTTAGCAGATTTAGATGCAAGCTTAACTATTTTTGGGTATGGATATCCCTTGGTGATGATCGGAGGTGAAAGCATCCGCTATCTTCCGGCCTTTCAAACACCATGCTTGCAACGAAACCTATGTAGCAAAAAACTTGGGTAGTGCTTGTTGCCAAACCACTCTATTGAGATCGCTATATTATAACATACTTCTGTAGTAATTTCAATAACATTATGTAAATCTTTTTAATTTGTTCGATCGACTTCTTGAGGTTTATGTAGCCAAGGTTACCCTTGGCGAGATTACATCGTCATCTCAAAATCCGGTTCTTCATAACCGCCTGTTTTCATTCGTATAAGGCTGTCATCGAAGATATCCGTCTGCATCCCAACGACTTCCTGATCCAGCAGTTCAAAGGCTGCATAATGGCAACCGTCGATTACCACGGTGTTCATTTCTCCGGACAGAATCAATTTGATATCATTTGGAGAAAGGCGGATGTCACCGTCCGGTGTCTTGATTTCGAATACTGCACTTGGGTGCTTCATGAGCTGGCCTTTTACGGTCTTCATGAGTTGCTCCTGCTCCTTCTCCCAAGTTTCTTGAAACTGAATGCCCTCGGTGATTACCTCTGTGAATCGATCTGTATCCTCGCATACGTCTTTGAAGCGAATGCCGAAGTCTTCGAGGATATCAAGGTCATCACAGGAGCAGAAGAATCCTCCGGCTTCGCAATCAAACAGTACACGTCCGATATTTGGATCGTTTCTGAAAGCCTGTCTGAAGGCTGCTTCCCATTCGTAACCGTTGCCGTGAGTCTTGAGTCCGATAGGTGTGGTTGTCTGCTCTCCGATAGACTTAGCATATCTGTCGAATGCCGTCTGACAGTAATCCGCATGCTGACCGTTCTGCAGGTCAAGCGGAAGGCAGAGAGAAAAAGTTCCGTCATCGTGATCGACGATATAAAACGGTCGATTTTCTCTGTTAAACTCTTTGATTCGTCTTTCGTTTTCCATCGAAAAATCTCCTTTCTAATATGTAAAGACCTGCGGTTCTGAATTTCACACCGCAGGTTAGAAAGGAGTTTACATATCAGCAATCC
>JAGAJV010000178.1 GCA_017625915.1 Clostridia bacterium | reverse complement strand
TCCTCTAAGCTCATTACATATTCACAGGTACCGTCACCCTTTTTGTGCGCTAGCTTCCAGCCGTCGCCAAAATATTCATAAAAGTCCTTTTCGCGCTCAGCAACAACGCCTGTATGAAGCTCCATTGTTAAATTTTCATTACTCCATACCCATTCGTATTCACTGGTGTACTTGTAAACAAAGCCGATATTCGGTAGGACATTTTCAATTTCGTCCATTTGATTTTTTCTTATAAGAATATCTGCATCACTCATTACACGCATTTCGCCTTGAGGATAAAGCCTTTTAATAATTGAGCCCTTTAGCTTCAGATATTCTATTCCGTTTTTATCAAATTCCTTGCATACTCTGTCAATTTCATAAAGCTGATTTTCACTTAACGCTGTTAGCTGCATTGTGCCAAACAGCATTTTATTATCTATATCGCTTGATATAAGCTTAATGTCAGATGCCCCTCCGTAATATAGCATAGGCAAAATTTGATGCTTAACACCGAATTGATACACCGCAGAATAGTCAAAGCCCTCGGGGAGTGGCTGATTTTCGCCCTTTAAGGCATTATTAATTAAGGTAAGAATACCTGTTTCAAAGCTTGATAGCATTGTTTTTCATCCTTTATCAATTATATAGCTCAATATATTCCTTAAACTTTTCTTTTTTATCGAAAAGAATTGCTTTTTCATAAAAGTCCTCTTGTGAAAAATGAGAGCTCTCACAAGCATAGATTATTGCGTTTTTAAATCCGTCTATATCATTTATGTCAACTACAATGCCTGTTTTTTCATCAATTGTTTCCGGGCTTCCCCCAATTCTCGATGTAACAACGGGCGTGCCACAGGCAACAGCCTCCATATTCACGGTAGGATAGGTATCATCACTTGTTGGATTAACAAAAGCATCTGCTGCTGTATAGATTTTCGCAAGCTCACCTGTATCCTCTGTTCTGCCAATTGAAATTATATTATCAGGCAATTCTATATTAGAATTGCTTTTCATTCCAACAAGCACGATTTGATAATCCTCGGGCAGAATTTTGGAAAGCTCAATGAAAATGTCAATTCCCTTTCTTTTCGCCCATCCATCAGCAACGCCTAAAACGATTTTTTTGTTTTCCAGATTATATTTTTCTCTGAAATCGCTTTCAGTTGGCTTAAATTTATCAATATCAATTCCGTTATTGATAACCTTAACCTCATAGTCCTTTAAGAAGGATTGCTTCACAAGGCCTTGTAGCCATTTTGAAGGTGTTACAATCGTTAAGTTCAGGCTTGAAAACAGCTCTCGTTTTTCATTAAACAGCCTTTTGCTTTTATCAAAAAACCAGCTGTATCTTTTTGATTGTGGGCAATTATTACATTCTGTTTTCCATTTATCGCATTTTGACATTTCAAAATACGGGCAATAGCCTGTAAAGCTCCAACAATCGTGAAAGGTCCAAAAAAGCTTAATTTGCGGATTTTTCTTAAAATAATTAAATAGCATTTTCAAATTTACATTATGACCGTGCAAATTATGTAAATGGACTACATCCGGCTTGATTTCGTCAATTTTTTTAATCTGTCTTTTTGTAATCAGCCTTGAATTAAAGCCGTAATTTCCAAATATTCTTGATTTTAACGCCTCAAGCTTTAATTCAAGCTCGCTTGCATAATTAATTCCGTTAGGAAAGCTATTTCCGCTTACATAAAATATGTAGTTTTCAATGCCCTCTTCCGTCAAAAGCTCGCTTATTCCCGAGCAAACTCGACCTGTTCCGCCTCTGTTTGCAGTGGCATTAATTTGAACAACCTTCATAGCCTTCACCCTTTCTTAATTATTTTAATAAAATCCCAATACATCTGATGTATTTATTTTTCGTCCTTCGCAAGCTCTTCTCTGATGTATGCAAGGGAAAGAAGCTTTTCCTTAACTCCATCAACATCTAAAAGCTCTGTATTATGTGAATTAAATTCGGTAAGAGTGTTTCTCTCTACATCACCGTCTTTAAAATATTTGTCGTAGTTAAGTCCGCGCTTATCGCAAGGCACACGGTAGAAATCGCCCATATCAATTGCGTTTGCACATTCCTCGTTGGTTAAAAGTGTTTCGTACATCTTTTCTCCGTGACGAATACCGATAACCTTGATTTCGCTCTTATTTTTCTTGTCAAAAAGCTCCATAACAGCCTTAGCCTGTGTTT
>JAGAJV010000177.1 GCA_017625915.1 Clostridia bacterium | reverse complement strand
TAACGATGCTGAGCTTGTTCCTGCTTTACTTGCCAATACACTATCCTTTGTAGCTACTGAGTGGAATAATGGAAATAGCGTTTTCGGTATTGAAAAGCCTGTTATCGGAACAGAGCTTCAAGAGGCAGTGGACAGCACAGTTCAAACACTGTCAACTACTACCACCGAAACCTTTAAGGCAGATTTGTGTACAATAGCAGAGATTGCAAAATATGCTATTGAGGACGGTGTTATACAGGCTGTAATGAGTGAGGATGGCAATATTCTTTATGTGCTTGAAACCACCGATGTAATTAGTAATATTCTTGTTGAGCTGCATAAAAACGAAAGAATGCGTCCTATTTTACCTGCGGTAACAAATGGCGTTGTAAACTATATGTACGGTATTTATGATGAGGTAAACGGTACAACGACAGAAACTCATCATATGGTAGATATAAACGGCTTAACCGAGGAGGTTGTAAGAAAAGAGGGCGAAATAATTTCTAATGTTATTGTAGAGCTTGATGTATTCCTAAAAAGCGTTGAAGGAAAGCTGGATGGCGAGGTTATTGACATACTGAAATATGGTGATTTTGCAGCTCTCGGTAGAGCCTTTAACGGAATAAAAACGAGTTATTTATTCTGTGACACATTTGAATTCCTATTAAAAACAGTGCTGGAATCAAAGGGCTGTGCAAGATTGGGTATATTAGATGAGCAATTTATAGTAAACGCAGTAAAGCATGACAGTGATATGGAAATGATGCTTGTTGCAAGACAGAAAATCACGCTTATGGTTATATCTATGCACGAGGGCGAGGAGCTTGATTACAATAGCGCAATCGAAGCGATACTTTCCAATGTTACTACAGGTGATGCTGACTCCATTAAATCCATCGTAACAGAGGAAAATCTGAATAGTATAGGTATTAAGGGTGAATCCGCTCATACAATTTCGGGACTTCTTGGCTCAATGATTGATTCTATAAAGAGCGAGGAGCTTGAAATTTCATCAGAAAATATATCTAAGGAGGCAGAAAGCGCAGGAAAGGTTATAACTGCCGTTAACTCTGCTCTTGAAAACAGTGCGAAGGATAAGAATGTATTTACATCATCTAACGATGACAAGGAATCAACATCCAATATCTCAGCATCTGAGCTAGTATCTACAACACTTGAATCCCAGCTTGTATCCTCAATGGTTATAGAAGCCACAAAGGATAGCGAGGGTAATGAGGTTGACGACCCATACAATGTTAAGGATCACCTAAGTGAAAACGATATTGCAGAGCTTGAACAGGCTCTTGGAGAGGAATACGCAAGCATAGACGAGGGCGACGGAGACAAAAAAGAAAAGCTTGACGCAATCGCTCACATCTTCGGTGTCGATGTATCAAAATTTCAATAATAAAAATCACCTTGACTTTTAAAGTCAAGGTGATAATTTTTTAGCCTTCAATTAAATTATTAATAATTGTGCGTCTTGCTTCAAGCACCCTTGAAGCTTCGTCCTTGTTATTACCTCTTACAGAGTAGTAAACCTTGATTTTTGGCTCTGTACCTGATGGACGAATAGCAATCCATGAGGAATCCTTAAAGATAAATTTAAGTACATCAGCCTTTGGTAAGCCGTCAATACCTAATGTGTAGTCATTTACCTTGTCAAGACCTTCAAATAGAGAAGCGCCGTTTTCTCTCATTTCCTTCATAATAGCTTTGATTCTCTCAACACCGTCAATTCCCTTAAGTGTATATGAATCAAGCTTATCAAGGAAGTAGCCGTATTTTGCATAAATTTCTTCCATAACATCATC
>JAGAJV010000176.1 GCA_017625915.1 Clostridia bacterium | reverse complement strand
TAGAAGAAAAGCGTAGCTTTTCAACCTTAATAAGTAAGAACCACCAACATAAAAATGTAGGTGGTTCTTGAATTAGATTTAGGGGTCCTCAAAACGAAGTATGAGTTTTGGGGTTCACGTGTATGCCTTAATGTGTCAGCCTCTTTTTATATTAAAGTAAAATTTCAACAACCTTCTTAAAATCTCTATAATCGTCTATAGTCAAATAATTAAAATCTGATTTATAAACTGATTCGTCATTTCCGCCATAGCCATAATCGTCACCAATATAAACTACATTTTCGTGGCTAAGACCATTTTCCTTGCAATATAAATCTAGCGCATAATACTTATTATATGGCTTAGGTGACATATCAAAGGAGGACGAGCCACCTACAAATACATTATAGTCTGAAAAAACAGAGCAAACCTCGTCATAAAATAAGCGACGCTTTTTTCTGTCCGGGTCAAAAGCCAGCTTATCCTCTTGTATTGCCTTAGTACCCAAAATAGGAAATGTAATACAGCCAGAAATATGATATTCTACATTTTCCCCACGGTACTCAGTGTAGCCATACTTGTTTCTGAAATAATTCACCTTGCTTTCAATTGCATCCTTATCAACAGGAAAGGCTAAATCTCTTTTAATATCCATAGACTTTGTGTCAGCATTATATGTAGCATACTGTAAGCCATAGTTGCCAATTATATCAATAGGATAATGTCCCATTTGATTAAAAATCCTCATAACCTGCCCAGCACCCACCATAAGTAGCTTATACTTGCTTGAAAGCTTATTAAGTATGCACATATGTTCATTTGATAAGCTTTCCTTGTGTTGAGTTAAAGTGCCGTCCAAGTCCATTGCAATTACCTTAATCTTGCTTATATCCATTGTAAATTTCCTCTAATTTCATTTTTATATCCTTAGGATTATTTGTTGTAATCAGTTTTGCACCATATTTTACGCAAATTTCAAGCTTGCTTTTCTGTGTAACGCTTGCACCTACCCAAGGCTCAATTCCTCGCTCAAGCAAATAATCATATAATGATTTATTTTCATTATCAAAAATACAAGCGCAATATAAATATTCCTCGGGCGGAATAGTAACATTTCTCATTTCCCAATATGGATAAAAGCCATGTAATAAATATTTCTTGCCATATTTCTTATATACATATTCCAGCACATAGGCATCAAAGCTATTTATTAATATTCTGTCACTAAATCCATATTCCTCGACAAGTGAAATTACATCCTCAATACATTTTTCGCACCTAGCCACATTACCTTCACTGTAATATTCCTTAATTTCAATATTTACAGTAATACTTGTACCCTTAATTAAATCAAAAAGCTCCTTTAATGTAGGAATCCTTTCGTAATTATGGCTGTCCCCACAATTTAGCTTCCTTAATTCCTCAAGGCTCATATCCTTAACAAAGCCACGACCGCTTGTTGTCCTGTCAACCTTGTCGTCGTGTATTAAAACCAAATATCCGTCACTTGATAAACGCACATCGGTTTCAATCATATCAGCACCGTTTTCTATTGCCATTTTAAAGGCGGTCATAGTATTTTCGTAGTAATTGTAGCTATCCCCACGATGTCCTGCTACACTCATATATTTATCATTGGTCAATCTCATAGTTAACTCCAAATAAATCGTAATACATCCACAAAACAGTATATCTGTCCTTTAAATCCTTAGCGTAGTGAACAGCAGTATTAATTTTATCCTTGCCATATAGCCTGTAAAATTCATTATAGTCAATCTTAGCAAGCATAAGCATTTCCTTTATTTTTTCAGGACTTGGCATCTTAGCTAAAATATCTCTGATTTCCTCTTCCTTTTCCTTATATATAGGAAGCCTATCTCTTGTATAATTACCAATTCTATCCTGTAGCTTTATACACTCACCTGCAATTACACTGTAAACCTCAGACATTTTATTTTCATATGTGTCCCTATCCATCGAAAAGGATTTAGCAGGAAAGTCGTTCTTTAAAATTATCTCTCTTATCTTACTTGTAATAACAGTAGAATAAACAACATCAATTCCGTGTGGAAAATATTCCTCGTTATTTATAATTCCGGTAATCTCAAAGAAATGTGACAAATGATGCTCACCGCCTGACGCAGGACGGGACGAGGCTGCAAAGCTCATCATAATTCCTACAATCATAAGCGCCTCAGTTAAAATCTTAACACTGTTTTCATCTCTTTTGATAAGACCCTTTGCAGTATTTAGGGTTTTCAAAATCATATCATATGTAACATCATAAATATATTGACAAAAATATTCATTATTTACAACTCTTGATAATTCCCAGTCGTTTAAGGCAGAGTATTTACCGATAATATCGCCGTATCCTGCCTTAATCATATCCATAGGCGCATTTTTTAAAACCTCGGTGTCAGCTAAAATAGCATAAGGCAGTGTTGCAGGCACAGTTTCCTTCATTCCCTTTAAAATCATAGCAGCCCCGCTTGAAGCATATCCGTCCATAGATGGCGCAGTAGCAACAACCATATATGGTATACCTGCAAAATGTGCAACATATTTGCATAAATCCTGCATAACGCCAGAGCCAATACCGATTATTAAATCAACACCCTCAAGCTCGCCTCTCACTCTTTCAATGGCATCCTCATTAGGAATAACAACGCTTTTGCCACTAAAAATAACACTTTTATATTGCTTACTACCTAAAGTGGACACAACCCTGTCCCCGCAAGCGCCAAAGGTGTTTTCGTCAGCCACTAATAAAATGCTTTTAAAATCCATGCAAAGCTCACTTAAATGCTTGCAAGCGCCATTTTCAATATAAATATACTTAATGCTACACTCGTGCATTTTTCCGCAAGAGTCGCATTTTACACCGTTAAGAATTGAATTAATATCCATAAATCCCCCATAGTTGACAATTTAACATAATTATATTATAATATCATAAACTGAAAAAATCAATATAAAAGGAATAATATGAAAATACTTTTATTAGCTAATAAGCAAGCCAAGAATTATATAAAAGCAGTGGAAAAAAGTGGTTGTACAGTTATACTGAATGAGGAAACCACCGACTGCGATGGGCTGGAAATTTTTAAGTATTTTATTGACCAGTGTCGCAAAATATGATATAATAAAGAAAAGGAGGCGATAAAATGCTACTTGCAATCGATATAGGTAATTCAAATATTCATATAGGATATTTTGAAAAGGACAAGCTAATTTGTAAATTTAATATAGGAACAAAATCAAGCCATTCTGTCGACGAATACGCGCTTTATTTAAGCCTTTTATCTAAGGAAAACAACATTGATATATCACTTGTAGAAGCAGTAATTATCGGCTCAGTAGTTCCATCTGTAACAGGAAAAATCAAAAACGCAGTAGAAAAGCTTACAAAAGCGCAAATAATGGAAGTAGGACCTGGCATCAAAACAGGCTTTTCAATCAAGCTTGACGACCCATCTCAGCTAGGGGCGGACATTGTCGCTAATACCGCAGGAGCTATTGCAAGGGTAAAATATCCTGCAATAATTTTAGATTTAGGCACTGCAACAACTGTTTCAGCAGTTGATAAAAGCAAAGCATATGTAGGCTGTTATATTATGCCGGGTATTCAAATGAGTCTTGACGCGCTTCATAATATGGAGCTTTTACCGGAGGTTTTTGCCGATAAGGCAGTACCAATTGTTGGTAAAAATAGCATCGACTCAATGCGTGCAGGCGTTACCTTTGGCGTAATTATGGCTTGCGAGGGCTTTATAGATGCTTATAAAAGCGAGCTTGACTTGCCTGACAACACCCCAATAGTTGTAACGGGTGGCTATTGCGAGGACTTGCTTTCATATTTTGCAAAAAAGGTTACATATATTCCCGACCTTACATTAAAGGGACTTAATGTAATTTATAACACAAATAAAAAAAGGTAATTATACCGTTATGCGAGGGTATCATTTGAGAATCTTACGCAAAAAAACGGTAATTACATATAAATCAAATTTCGCCGTACTTATAAAGAATAAGACGACAGTAAGGAGAGTGTTATGAGAACACAAAACAAACAAAAAACCTTGAGAATGGCTGAGCTTGGCATTCTCTTAGCACTTGTAGTGGTGCTACAATCAATTTCAAGCTTAGGTGTGGTTACAATTTGCCTATGCTTAATCCCTATCACATTGGGCGCTATGGCGCTAGATTGGAAGGGTGGAGCAGTATTAGGCTTTGCATTTGGCTTAATTGCACTTTTTTGGGGAATAGTTGGTAAGGATGTATTTACACTTTACTTATTCACCGCAAACCCGGCTATGACAATAGCAATTTGTATAGTAAAGGGAACACTGTCAGGCATTGTCCCGGCGTTACTTTATAAATGGCTATCTGGCTATGAGTACAAAAACAGTAAGCTTGTTGCAAGCATAGTAGCTAGCCTGTCAGCGCCAATTGTAAACACGGGCATTTTCGCTCTTGGCTGTATGATAATTAAAAAGGATGTAATATCAGTTGCAGGACAGCTAGGCGTTAGCGCAGATAATTTTGTAACTTTACTTTTTGTTGCATTAATCGGCTTTAACTTCTTCATAGAATTTGGTGTTAATGCAGTGTTTTCACCGGCCCTTAATAAGCTAACAACAGTTTTAAATAAAAGATTAATAAAATAAAAATTGCTCGAAAGAGCAATTTTTTTGTTATATTATATTGACAAATATTTTATTAGTGATAAAATATTACCGACAATAAATTATAATTATATTCGAGGCGAAAAATGTTTATTAAAAAGTATATAGCCATGCTTAAAAATGAGTTTAGTGGCTATAATGGAAAGAAATTTTCAAAGGATTTACTTGCAGGTCTTACAGTAACCGCTGTTGCCTTGCCACTAGCCCTTGCATTTGGTATCCAATGCGGCGCTACCGCTGAGGCAGGACTTATAACTGCAATTATTGCAGGACTAATAATTGGCGCGCTTTCTGGCGCATCATATCAAATTAGCGGACCAACAGGCGCTATGTCAGCCGTTTTAATCGGTGTTGTATCCTCACAATTAGGACTAAACGGTGTATTTGTGGTATCACTTATTGCAGGTATACTAATTTTACTTTGCGCTGTATTTAAGCTAGGCAAATTTGTATCTAAAATTCCAAAGCCTGTAATCACGGGCTTTACCTCAGGTATTGCGCTAATTATCGCATTAGGACAAATTCAAAATTTCTTTGGACTTCCCAATCTTGCCGAAAAGCACGAAAATTCCTTTGTAAATCTAATTTATTTCTTTAAGGAAGGCTTTAAATTAAATCTTAACGCACTATTACTAGGCTTAATAGTAATTGTAGTAATGCTGGTGTGGCCTAAAAAATGGAATATGATAGTGCCATCCTCACTTGTAGGTATAGTAGTTGCAACACTAATCTCACTTATCCCGTTCTTTAGCGGTGTAGAGTTAGTAGGAGAAATCCCTCAAAAGATATTCTTAGACGATAGATTTTCCTTTGCATCTATTGATTTTAAAAATTTCTTTTCTTACATATCACCAGCTATCAGCATAGCTGCCTTAGCAATTATAGAAAGCTTGCTTTGTGGTGCATCTGCATCAAAAATGAAAAAGGAAGAGTTTGATGCAAACCAGGAATTAATCGCACAGGGTGTGGGAAATATAGTAATACCGTTCTTTGGTGGTGTGCCTGCAACTGCTGCAATTGCAAGAACAAGCGTAGCTATAAAATCAGGCTGTCAAACAAGAATTGCAGGCATAATTCACGCATTAGGCTTACTTGCCTCAATGTTCCTTTTAGGTCCTGTAATGGCGAAAATCCCACTCTCAGCTCTTGCAGGAGTTTTGATGGTAACTGCATGGAGAATGAACGAATGGGACTCTATTAAGGAAATCTTTTCTAAAAAATATTATACCGCTATTGCAAAATTCTTAATCACAATGATCGCAACAATTGCATTCGATTTAACAATTGCGATTGTAATTGGTATTGTTTTCTCAATTTTTGTATATTTATTCAATGTAAAATTTAAGCCAAGCAAAACAAAAATCGAGCAAAATGAAACACACCTAAAAAATGAAATAACAATAAAGGGCTCAATTTTCTTTAATAACATATCAAAAATAGAAAAAATGATACTTTCAAGCAATTCTGTAAAAACAATAATTTCACTTGAAAATGTGGTATATATCGACACATCTGCCATTGAAATGCTAACAGAAGCAAAGCACACACTAGAAGAAAACCAAAAAGCATTAATTATCCACACACCTAACGCAAAAATAGAGAAGCTAATGCAAAAAACAATGCTGATTAGCGACTATGCACATGTATCATACGAGGAATAAAATGAAAAAGTACACAACAGTATTATTTGACCTAGACGGCACATTAACTGATCCGGGCGAGGGTATTGTTAATTCCGTGTTATATGCACTTAATAAATACGGAATAAAGGTTGAAGATAAAAAATCATTATGCAAATTTATAGGACCGCCACTTCTTGTATCCTTTTCCACCTATTACGGGTTTTCTGAGGAAAAATCAAGAGAAGCAATCGCCTTTTATAGAGAGTACTATAAGGATAAGGGTATAAACGAATGTAAGCTTTTTGACGGAATAAGGGAGCTTCTTGAGAGCTTAAAGGATGCAGGCTATAAAGTAGCTCTTGCAACCTCAAAGCCGGAGCTTTTCGCACACATAGTCCTACAAAATTACGATATTGATAAATATTTTGACTTCATAGGTGGCGCAACTATAGACGAAAAAACGCGCTACACTAAGGAGCATGTAATCGAATATGTTTTATCAAATATCGAGGAAAAGGACAGAAGCAAAATTGTTATGATAGGCGACAGATGCTTTGACATCAATGGAGCAAAAGCATATAACCTTGATTCAATTGGTGTAACCTTCGGCTATGGCTCATATAACGAGCTGAAGGAAGCTAATGCAACCTATATAGTAAACACACCAAAGGAAATAGAAAATATATTGCTATAACAAAAATTCCAGACACCGTGTCTGGAATTTTTGTATTAATATTCGTTTATTGCATCCTCGGTTATTGGAATTTCAAAGGTAATTTCCTCGTTATTCCTTTCAACAGTAATAAAGAATGTATCACCTACACGGGCGTTTAATAAAAAGTCAATAATTTGATGCTGTCTTATTATTTCAATTTCTGTATCATTAAGTCTTGCTGAAATTAAAACATCGTTCTTTTCAATCACACCGTATGCAATTCCACCCTTAGAAACCTCGGTAACAAAAACAGTTTCCTTAACCTTGATGTGTCCGTCCTCGGTTAAATATGGGCTTGAATTTGAAATTCCCACAGTAATACCGAGCAAGGCTCTTTGTACCTTTTCAAGGTCTGTTTCATAGCAATGGTCAATTATGTTATCAGCTACAGCCTTAACAATATTTGAAGGAATAGCATAGCCTATATTTTCAAGGCTTTCATCACTGGTTTTTGCATTTACAATTCCAATAAGCTCGCCATTTTCATTGTAAAGACCGCCTCCACTGTTGCCCGAATTTACAGGAGTGTCAATTCTCATAACCCGTAAAGAAACAGTGCCGCCAATATTTAATGTAATATGCTCGGAATAAACGCTTATAATACCGTATGATGCAGAAATACCTGCACCGTCAGGATTACCGACTGCAATAGCACTCTGTCCAACATATGTTTCGTCAGAGTTAGCAAAAGTAGCCTCTAAAAACACATTATTTTCTAAATATTCACAGTTATCAACTCTTAAAACTGCAATATCGTAATTATTCGACCCACCAACAAAGGTAGCAGGAATTTTCATATCACCGTATTCACTACCGTATAAATATACATAAATGCTGTCTGCAATTCCATTGTCGTTTATACTATCTTCGTTAAACACCACATGATAGTTAGTAATGATAAATGCACTGTTTGTTTCCTTATCTAATTTATAAATAATGCCTGAGCCGGCAGAGGCTGACGAGGAAAGCATACCGAATTGATTATATACATTATGTGTGCACTGTACACTAACAGCGCTTCTTAATCCCTTAGCCACAGCATACGAGGCATCGTTACTATTGCCGTTAATATCAACATTCACATTTCCGTCTTGACCTACAACCGTGCCAAGATTTTGTATTGAGCCATTAGTATAAGTGATAATTAGCTCGCCCTCGCTATTTACATCGACTGAGCTAATTAGTAAGCCTTCATTCTTATCAATTCCACTATCATCAGTTGAAGCTGACGAGTCAAGATATAGTCCTAATATGCTACAGCTACATAAGCTAAGCATAAATGCTACAATAAATATAATAGAAAATACCTTAAACAAATTTTTTCTCATAAAACCACCTCACTACATATATTGTAGCACAAAAAATTAAAAAATGCTTAAAATTACAAAAAATATACAAATGAATAAAAATTCACTAAAAACAAAAAATATTCACTAAAAAATTTTAAAAAGCTATTGACTTGAAAAAAACCTTGTGCTATTATAAATTACATAATTAACAAACTAAAATGAGGAAAGTAAAATGGAAATCAAGATTACAAAAGCTCAAAATAAAACAACATTACCGGAAGAGTCAACTCTCGGCTTTGGTAAGGTATTTACAGACCATATGTTTATTATGGATTACGAAATGGGCAAGGGCTGGCACAACGCAAGAATTGTACCGTTTGGTTATCTTTCAATACATCCTGCATCAACAGTATTGCACTATGGCTCAGAAATTTTCGAGGGCTTAAAGGCATATAGAACAGAGAGTGGCGAAATCCGTTTATTCAGACCAATGGAAAATATAAGAAGAATGAACGCATCTGCTGACCGTATGTGCTTACCAAAAATAGACGAAAACGACTTCCTTGAAGCCTTAACAACATTTGTAGAGCTAGAAAAGGACTTTGTTCCACACTCATTTGGTACTTCACTTTACCTAAGACCGTATATGTTCGGTAACGACGAAACATTAGGTGTTCATACAGTACATAAAGCAACCTTTATGATTATTGCATCGCCAAGTGGAAGCTACTATGCAGAAGGCATCAATCCTGTAAAGATTTTGATTGAGAGCGAGGATGTAAGAGCAGTTAAGGGTGGTACAGGCGCAGTAAAATGCGGTGGTAACTATGCAGCCTCAAACAGAGCAGGCGAAAAGGCAGCTCAAAAGGGATATTCACAGGTACTATGGCTTGACGGTGTACATAGAAAGTATATCGAAGAGGTTGGCGCTATGAATGTTATGTTCAAGATAAATGGCGAAATCGTTACCCCTGAGCTAACAGGCTCAATCTTACCGGGCATTACAAGAAAGTCCTGTATCGAGGTTCTAAAGAAAATGGGCTACAAGGTAAGCGAAAGACTTATCTCTGTTGACGAGCTTATTGAGGCACTAAAAACAGGTAAGCTAGAGGAAGCGTGGGGCTGTGGTACAGCAGCAGTTGTTTCTCCAATCGGTAGATTTTACTATAATGATGTAGAATACGATGTAAACAACGGTCAAATCGGCGAGGTAACTCAGAAGCTATACGATACATTAACAGGCATCCAATGGGGCAAGTTAAGCGACGACTTTGGTTGGATATACAAAATATGCTAAAATAAAGACTCTTTGCTTCGGCAAAGAGTTTTCTGTTTACTAAATTTGTGCAATTTGCACAAATTTTAGCATTAAATTCTAACATTTTAGTACACTAAATCAAAATGAAAAAATATTCACTTTTTTTCTTGACAAATTAACACCAAATCAATATAATATATTTATATAAATAAGACCTTGAAGGGAATAAAATTCATATTTATTCAGCAAAGAGAGCTATCGGTCGGTGTAAGATAGCGTGAATATATGATATATCTCATCCCTGAGTTGCCAACCGAAAGCGAAAGCTAGTAGACTTGGACGGGCTCTCCCGTTATAGAGAAGCTTTGTTGATAGACAGAGTAAGAGGTGGATGCATAGGCATCAATTAGAGTGGTACCGCGGAGAATATCTTCGTCTCTTTTATGCAAGCTATAGGAGTTTTGCGTAAAGGAGCATTTTTTATTTTATTTGACATCTCCCTTACCATCTCCGGAAAGGAAAAATTATGAAAAATGTAAACAAATACTCAAAGCAGTTTTTTGCACCCAGCGGTGTAAGCATGGATTGGGTAAAAAAGGAAGGAATTGATAAACCACCAATTTGGTGTAGCGTCGATTTAAGAGACGGTAACCAAGCGCTTATCATTCCAATGAGCCTTGAGGAAAAGCTGGAATTTTTTAAGCTACTATGTAAGGTTGGCTTTAAGGAAATTGAAATTGGCTTTCCGGCAGCATCTGAAACTGAATACGAATTTTGCCGTACATTAATTGAGCAAAATTTAATTCCGGACGATGTTACAATTCAGGTTTTAACTCAATCAAGAGAGCATATAATTGCAAAAACCTTTGAAGCAATTGACGGTGCTAAGCATGCAGTTGTGCATCTTTATAACTCAACCTCGGTTGCTCAAAGAGAGCAGGTTTTCAAAAAGGATAAAAAGGAAATTATCGAAATTGCAAAATTCGGTGCTAACCTCTGTAATAAGTATAAGGCAAGCGCAAAGGGTAAAATCACCTTTGAATATTCACCTGAAAGCTTTACAGGCACAGAGCCGGAGTTTGCACTTGAAATTTGTAACGAAGTTATCGACATTTGGAAGCCAACTAAGGACGATAAGGTAATTATTAACTTGCCTGTTACAGTTTCCCACTCAATGCCTCACGTTTACGCAAATCAAGTAGAGTATATGCACAAAAACCTGAAGTGCCGTGAAAATGTCATTATTTCATTACATCCACATAACGATAGAGGCTGTGCAGTAGCAGATAGTGAAATGGGACTGCTTGCAGGTGGTGACAGAATTGAGGGCACACTTTTCGGTAATGGCGAAAGAACAGGAAATGTTGACATTATCACACTTGCTTTAAATATGTACTCACAGGGCATTGACCC
>JAGAJV010000001.1 GCA_017625915.1 Clostridia bacterium | reverse complement strand
TTTTTTGGGTCTGGCGTTGATCAACGCCAGATTTTTTTTTAATGTAGCAGGGCTAACTCTTGAAAGGTTTCTTCCTTTTGGATAAAACTCTCTTAGCAGTCCATTGAGATTTTCATTTGTGCCTTTCTGCCAAGCACAATATGGGTCAGCAAAGTAAACATTGCAATTCAATTCCTTTTCAATCATTTGCCAATTGGCAAATTCCGTTCCTCTGTCGCAGGTGATTGTTTTTACAGCTCCCGGTGGTAGATGAGATAATGCCTCAATTATTGTTTTTGCCATTGTATCAGCATTTCTATTAGGCATTTTTATGGCTATGTAGTACCTTGTCATCCTTTCAGCCAATGTCGCAAAACACACCTTAGATTTACCTCTGCCTGATACAACCGTGTCAGCTTCCCAATGCCCAAATTCCTTGCGTTTGTACACGCTTTTATCTCTCTTTCGTATAGATTTCCCAAGGTTGAATTTTCCCCTTGTTTCCTTCTTGCCGTGGTTTTTTCCTTTTCGTCTCAACACCTTTAAATTAACATCTATATATCCTTCGTATATCCAACGATAGATTGTCTTAAATGAAGGCATTTTTAGTTCACTTGGCGAATTGGCTATTTGCTCGGGTGACCACGTCTTTTCCAGCTTATCCTTGATTTCTGTTAGCAACTCAGGATTCTTAAACATTCCTCGGTGACAGTACGAGCGACGCAACAAATATTTCTTTTGAGCTGTGTGTGGATAGTATGTCGGAATTTCATACATATGTGTACAGTTCCTACGCAATTCTCTTGATATGCTGCTTACATTTCTTCCCATTAATTCAGCAATTTTTCGATAGCTTAATCCTTTTTTGTAATATTCCCGTAGACAACAGCGTTCTTCTATGGTAAAATGTTTGTAGTTCATACGATTCTCCTTGTGTACTTTTTTGTGTGTGGTTACCTTAATTGTACCATAGTTTCGTATGAACTTCTATTTTTTATTTACTGTTGCACTTGATAGTATAATTCACCGTTTTATAGAAAAAAGCCTGCTTAAGCAGGCTTTTATATTTGCTTTTTAATCCTTTCAAGGGCGCTTTTTTCAAGTCTGGAAACCTGTGCCTGAGATATTCCGATTTCCTCGGCTATCTCGCTTTGAGTTTTACCTGCGTAAAACCTCATATCAATAATTTTTCTTTCTCTTTCACCTAAGCGCTTCATTGCTTCCTTTAAGGCAATATCCTCAATCCAAAGCTCATCATCTGAGGACGAGTCGCTTATTTGGTCCATAATATAAATCGAGTCACCTGAATCGTTATATACAGGCTCGTAAAGCGACACCGGCTCAGTAATTGCCTCCAATGCTAATACAACATCTTCTTTTTTTGCATCAATTTTCTTAGCTATTTGCTCAATACTAGGCTCAGAAAAGGATTCTGTTGTCAGCTCCTCGCGTGCCTGTAATGCTTTGTATGCCAAGTCTCTTACCGAGCGAGACACTCGGATTGAATTGTTATCCCTTAAATAGCGTCTTACCTCACCGATTATCATAGGCACAGCATAAGTAGAGAACTTAACATCAAGCTCGATTTTAAAGTTATCAATTGCCTTTATAAGCCCGATGCACCCAACCTGAAATAAATCATCCATATTTTCCTTTCTACCG
>JAGAJV010000175.1 GCA_017625915.1 Clostridia bacterium | reverse complement strand
GATCTGGTGCAACCGTTCAATAGCTTCGTCATCATAATATCGGTAAGCTTCAAACTTCGGACGAACACTTTTTATCAATCCTACTTGCTCGCAATACCGCAAGGTGCGTGAAGAGATATTAAGATCCCTTGTAAGTTCTGTGATTTTTATCAAATTATTTATGGTGTCCACCTCCTTATATGTTCATATTATACTACTTGACGCTGCGTCAATGTCAAGAGGTTTATAAAATTTTGCATAAAAAAACAACCTATCACTTTATTTGTGATAGGTTTATTTTATTTCTTGCTCTATATTGTCAAATATGGGGCTATCAAAAAACTCTCGCAGGCTTATTTCAAGACCATCGCAAAGCTTTTTTATTGATACAACTCCCGGATTTTGACTTTTTTCATTTAGCATACTATAAATAGTTGATGGGGCAACGCCTGAAATGTTAGCAAGTGCGTTCGTTGCAATATTTCTCTCTTGGCATAACTGAATTATTCTTTTAGCTACTGCTTCTTTTGTGTTCATATGCTCGCCCCTTTCTCTGTACCTAATAATATTTTAACCAGATTTGCGATATATCGTGTGGGATATGTCGCAAATTTGTTGATTTTGTGATATAATTATGATATATCCCAAAATTGAGAGGTTAAATATGATTTGTACATTTTTTGGACACAAGAACACAAGCGAATCAATAAAAATAAAGTTAAGGAACACAATACTAATTGCCATAAATGGATAGAAAAATCAATCAAAAAAGGCTTGGTTGTTATAAATTTATAAATGAATTTGAACAAACCCTCAGTCATTACTCCTTCCACCGCAAGCGGTCCCCCTCCCTCGAAGATGGAGGCTTTGACAGCTCCTTAACCGTCAAGGGAGCCTTTAGCACGCATTCGTGCTTTAATGTATGCAAGACGCTCCGCCATCTTCTGTCCTATAAAAGTGAAGTTGCACTTGTAATGCAATGAAACGCACAAGTGCAGTGAAGTTGCGACAAGTCGCAATGAAAGCAAAAAGAGCCAAGCGGCTCTTTAGAGGATAGGCAGATTAGGAGCAGAAATTGCCGTTCTTTTGCCCGATAGGCGTACTCCGTACGTCGAGTGTCAATTATCATCTTTATCTAATCTCGCTGGCGGCTAACGGCTGGCGGCTAAAATAAAAAAGAGCCTTACGGCTCTTTTTTACTTCGCTTTTGTTTCGCAGTATAGGCAACGGTAAACGCGGTTTTCTCTGTCGGTGAGCTTGAATATTTGTGGAAGCTCCTGCTCGCAAGAGGAAATACAGCGTGGGTTTTTGCAGGCTATTACATTATTTAATGTTTCCGGAAGCTCGATATGCTTCTTTTCTACAATTTCGCCATTTTTGATTACATTTACTGTAACATCCGGGTCGATGTAGCCAAGAATTTCTGTGTTAAGCTCTATATCTGCATCAATTTTGATTATGTCCTTTTTACCAAGGCGCTTGCTTGGCGCATTTTTAATAATTGCAATAGGACAGTCAAGCTCATCGAGCTTTAAAAGTCCTACAATTTCCATAGCCTTGCCTACTGTAATATGGTCGATTACAAGACCGTTTTTAATTGCATCTATTCTCATAATCTTCCCCCTTATTCAATGCCTAAAAGCTTTAAAATAAGCGCCATACGCATATATTTACCGTTTAATGCTTGTACAAAGTAGCAGGCGCGAGGGTCGTTATCTACGCTAACACTGATTTCGTTTACTCTTGGCAGTGGATGCATAATGCAAAGGTCGTCCTTAGCATTTGATAGCTTGCTTGGTGTTAGAATATAGCTATCCTTTAAGCGTAGGTAGTCCTCCTCGTTAAAGAAGCGCTCCTTTTGTACTCTTGTCATATAAAGAATGTCAAGTGATGGCATAGCGCCTACTAGGTCATTTGTTTCAATGTAGTCCATACCGTGCTTTTTAATTACATCATTCTTTATATAGTCAGGTAGCTTTAATTCCTCCGGGGAAATAAGCACCAATTTAATGCCTGTATAACGAGATAGCGCCTCGATTAAAGAGTGTACTGTTCTGCCAAACTTAAGGTCACCGCAGAAGCCTACTGTCAAATCATTAAAGCGACCCTTTTTGCGCTTAATTGTAAGCAAATCAGCAAGTGTTTGTGTTGGGTGGTTATGTCCGCCGTCACCTGCATTTACTACAGGAATTGATGCGTTCATTGATGCCACAAGAGGAGCACCCTCCTTAGGGTGACGCATAGCTATAATATCTGCATAGCAGGATATCATTTTAGCTGTATCTGCAACGCTTTCGCCCTTAGCCGCGCTTGAGCTATTAGCCTCTGAAAAGCCCAGCACATTACCGCCAAGCTCGTACATAGCAGCCTCAAAGCTGAGACGAGTTCTGGTTGAAGGCTCGAAAAACAGTGTTGCTAGCTTTTTGCCGTGGCATTTTTCACTATATTTTTTAGGATTTTCAATTATATCAAGTGCAACTGCGAT
>JAGAJV010000004.1 GCA_017625915.1 Clostridia bacterium | reverse complement strand
TGCGGACAGGGGACGGTTCTGTGTCCGTTTTGCTTTTATAAATTGTTTACCCATTTATCCACCATCCATTTGCTAATTCCAGTCAATCTACTAATTTGCCTAATCGAAGCGCCATGATTATGAAGAATAACAATACATTTTTCCTGCTTGTTTTTTTCTAAAGCTTGAAATTCAGTAACATTATTACAACGAGAATGCTTATACATCAATCTTTGCACAACCTCATCGGTAATGCGATATTTGACATCATTAGACATATCCAAACACTTGTCGTTATTCTCAATTTGACAAAATTCAATAAAACGCTCCCTTGAAATATATTCAAAAATTAAGTCTGTATCAACAAAATCATTTTCGCCAATATATTCATGGTAACTACTAAACTTATAGTCACTTAAGTTATCGCAAATTCCTGCTTTGAGTGGATTTTGATGAATATATCTTATTACCGTCAAAAGATATTCATCCGTTTCAACAGGCTCGCTTTTAAATCTATCTTGAAATAAATGCCCAACGCGCACATATTTTGTGTTATACCAATAAACAAATTTAGTGCCAATTTTTTTAATTATTTCACCAATTTCATTATCACATTCATTTACCAATAGATGTATGTGATTACCCATTAAACAGTATGCAAGCACCTTAAAAGCGAAAACATCCTTGTATTCCTTAAGAATACTGATAAATTTTGAATTGTCCTCATCATCCTCGAAAATCTGTTGTTGATTAATTCCGCGGAGCATAATGTGATATATTCCTGTTTTGCTTTTCAAACGAGCGCATCTTGGCATAGTAGAAATTTCCTTTCGGTTCATCACCTTAATTATACATCTATTTTTAAAATATGTCAACATAAATATAGAGAACACAAAAGGCACGCTAATTGGCGTGCCTTAAATCACTAATTTTGTTGGATGCTATAGTTTGGAGCTTCCTTTGTAATGCTGATATCGTGTGGATGTGATTCACGAAGACCGGCACCGGAAATTCTAACAAACTGACCTCTTTCCTTAAGCTCGCCAATTGTTGGAGTACCACAGTAGCCCATACCTGAACGGAGACCGCCCATTAACTGATATACAGTGTCCTGTAATGGTCCCTTGTAAGGAACACGACCTTCAACGCCTTCCGGAACAAGCTTCTTGTTGCCCTCTTGGAAATAACGGTCCTTTGAACCCTTTTCCATAGAAGCAAGTGAGCCCATACCACGGTAAACCTTAAAGCGTCTGCCTTGGAAAATTTCTTCTTCTCCTGGGCTTTCCTCACAGCCTGCGAGTAGAGAACCAACCATGATTACATCACCACCGGCAGCAATAGCCTTAACTAAATCACCGCTATACTTAATACCACCGTCTGCAATAACAGGAATTCCGTATTCCTTAGCAACATTATATACATCAAAGATTGCTGTAATTTGTGGAACACCAATACCTGCAACGATACGAGTTGTACAAATAGAACCGGGACCGATACCAACCTTAACGGCATCAGCGCCAGCCTCGATAAGGTCACGAGCAGCCTCGCCGGTTGCAATATTACCTGCAACGATTTGTGCGTCTGGATATGCTTCCTTAACCTTCTTTAGGCAAGTAACAATATTCTTTGAGTGACCGTGAGCAGAGTCAAGAACTAAGAAGTCAGCGCCAACTGCAAGTAGTGCGCCTGCACGCTCAACAACATTGTCAGTTACACCGATAGCAGCACCGCAGAGAAGTCTACCAAATTCGTCACGAGCTGTATTTGGATATTTTGCAGCCTTTTCAATATCCTTTGTTGTGATAAGCCCCTTAAGAACGAAATCGTCATCAACTATTGGAAGCTTTTCAATCTTATACTTGCTAAGCAATACCTTAGCATTTTCAAGAGAGGATTCCTTTTCGTTAATTGTGATAAGGTCCTTCTTTTCAGTCATATAGTCCTTAATTGGAACATTAAAATCAGTTAAAAAACGGATATCTCTGTTAGTAATAATGCCAACAAGCTTTTTGCCCTCAGTACATACAGGAACACCTGAAATTCTGTACTTAGCCATAAGCATATCAGCCTCAAGAACGGTATTGTCAGGAGCTAGGAAGAATGGGTCACGAATAACGCCATTTTCGCTTCTCTTAACTCTTTCAACCTCCTCAGCTTGCTTTTGGATGGTCATATTCTTATGTATAACACCAACACCACCCTCACGAGCGATAGCAATTGCAAGCTCAGACTCTGTAACAGTATCCATAGCTGCACTCATAAGAGGAATGTTTAGCTTAATCTTTTTTGTTAAGTGTGTTTCAAGATTAATCATCTTTGGAACAACATCGCTTTTTGCTGGAATTAGAAGAACATCATCAAATGTGATACCCTCTTTTCCAAACTTGTAATCGAATAAATCTGCCATAAAATTTTTCCTTTCAATTCAAAAAGAATATTTTAACTATTATAAATCTATTTTGATGCTTTGTCAACGAAATTTATTAAAAAAATTTAAATTTAGACAGTTTTACATAAAAAAGCTTTTATTCCGTTATTTTTTAGTGCATCAAATGCAATTTTTTGTGTTTTTTCAGTATCAAAAATACCAAAAACAGAAGGTCCACTACCACTCATTAAAGCACCAATCGCACCGTTATTTACCATAATATCCTTTATTTTCTGCACATTCTCAATCTTAGGAATAATTACATTTTCAAACTTGTTGTACAAGCCCTCTGTAACCATTTTTGTATCACTTGATTTTATACCGTCAATAACTCTGCAAATATCGCCGCTATCACTGCAATCAGTACCGTATTTTTCATCAAGCAACGAAAATGCGTAAGGAGTCGAAACTGACGACTCGTCAATTGCTGAAACCAGCAAAACATCCTTAAAGCTATTAAGAGGGGTTATGATCTCACCAATACCCTCGCAAATGCAAGTGCCACCCTTAATACAAAATGCCACATCAGCACCGATTTTTGAGCCTAATTTGATTAAATCTCCCTCACTAAAAGGATAACCAAAGGCTTCATTTAAAAGCAGCAGAGCACAGGCGCAATCTGAGCTGCCGCCTGCCATTCCTGCTGCCATTGGGATATTTTTTTCAAGAGTAAAAGCGCATTTTTTACCTCTAATTTTAGTAGCCTCAAAAAACTTATCCCAAGCCTTATAAATTAAATTACTTTTATCGCATTTTAAGCTTGTATCTGAGGAAATAATACTAATTTTATTATCCCCTTGTATATCCGTAATTTCAAGAGTAAGCTTATCACACAAGGAAACGCTTTGCATAACGGACCTTACATTATGATAGCCATCCTCACGCTTGTTTAAAACATCAAGGTATAAATTGATTTTTCCGTAAGCATTTTTTGTTAAAATCATTTTGCTAAAAACCAATTAGAGCCCACACCCACATCTGCACCGAGAGGTACAAGCAGTGAAACTGCGTTTTCCATTTCCTTTTTTAGTATTTCCTTAGCCTTATCTACACAGTCCTTGTGTGCTTCAATAATAAGCTCATCGTGTACCTGTAAAATCAATTTAGCATCAATATTTGCTTCCTTTAATGCCTTATGCACATTAATCATAGCTATCTTAATAATATCTGCCGCAGTGCCTTGTATAGGGCTATTCATAGCGGCTCTTTCGCCAAACGCCTGCGTAATCTTATTTGATGCTGATAATTCAGGAATATAGCGAATTCTGCCAAACATAGTCTTAGCATATCCGTTTTCTCTTGCATACTCAATTAGTGCCTTAATAAATGCGTGTATGTCTGGATAGGTAGCAAAATAAGAATTGATATATTCCTTTGCTTCCTTTTTACTTACATGTAAATCCTTGCCAAGAGAGAAGTCGCCAATACCGTAAACTATACCGAAGTTTACAGCCTTAGCTCTCTTTCTTAATTCGTCAGTTACATTGTCTAAATCAACCTTAAATACCTGTGAGGCTGTAATTGCGTGAATATCCATACCGGACCTGAATGCATTTATCATATTCGCATCCTTAGACATATGCGCAAGCACCTTTAATTCAATCTGCGAATAGTCTGCATCAATCAAAACATAATCGTCATTTTTAGTTATAAAATATTTTCTTAAATTTCTGCCAAGCTCTGTTCTTATAGGAATATTTTGTAGGTTTGGCTCAGTAGAGGAAAGTCTGCCTGTTACTGCCACAGTTTGGTTAAAGGTTGTGTGAACTCTACCGTTTTCGTCAGCCACCTTCAAAAGTCCCTCACAGTAGGTGCTATTTAGCTTTGTAACCTTTCTGTAATCTAAAATTTCGCCTACAATTTCGTGCTTGTCTGCCAATTCCTCAAGAATTTCGGCATTTGTCGAATATCCCGTTTTTGTTTTCTTTCCGTGAGGCAATCCAAGCTTCTCAAATAGCACTACGCCAAGCTGCTTAGGAGAGTTAATGTTAAACACCTCACCTGCAAGCATGTAAATTCTTTCCTTGCAGGATTCTGCCACAGAGGTTAAATAATCAGAGTATTCCAAAATTCCCTTAGTATCAACCCTAAAGCCCTCCTTTTCCATAGAGGAAAGCACATACGCAAGAGGAATTTCGATTTCATTTAAAATATTTATTGTTTTATCCTCTGTAAGTCTTTTTAACATTTCCTCATAAAGAGAGAATATAATCTTAGCTCCGTTATAGTCGTCAAAAACAGTATTTACATAGGATATAGCAAGCCTGTCAAGCTCATATGAGTTATCTGACGGAGAAATTACATATCCGGCAAGCATAACATCAAAAATACATTCAAAATCGTAATCCTTAAGCAATGCTTTTACATCGTGACATACTATTTTATTGCTTTTTAGCACAGTGGCAATTTCGTCGCCCTCATATACCTTGCTTTCGCCCACTTTATTATAGGTATAAAGCTTGTTCTCATATAAATATACAGCTAAAGCACAATCACAAATATCCTTGCCACTACATTCACCTATATCCAAGCTAACCTGTGAGCTTTCAACCGAGCTTGTATCAACAGGTGTATTTTCTGCCTCAACAGCTTCTACCTTATCAAGCCCAAATTTCTTAATTAGAGAGGTAAACTCTAGCTTCGTAAACATAGCGCGAAGTCCGTTTACATCTGCACCGTTATATCT
>JAGAJV010000174.1 GCA_017625915.1 Clostridia bacterium | reverse complement strand
GCATCAGTTAAGCTATCACTTAATATGTATATAATTGCAAATAACGCAGTTAAATACATTACAGCTAAGGGAATGGCAGATACTGCTGAGGCTAAAACCTATAGCGAAATATAACAACAAAAATTGCTCTCGATTTGAGAGCAATTTTTTGTTAAAAATATTTTTTGTCAAGGGTGCGAAGCTGTATAGCCTCTAAAATGTGAGAGGGAAGTATATTTTCACTCTTGTCAACATCGGCAATAGTTCTTGCAAGCCTTAAAATTCTATCGTGACCTCTTGCAGAAAGTCCTAATGAATTAAAGGCATTTTCCATAATTTTCGAGCAAGACTCGTCAAGCTGACAGTATTTGCGTATATGCTTAGGGTCCATTTGCGCATTGCAGGTAATCGGCTTGCCATCTTCCCTAATCTCGTTTGCAAGTCTCTTCTGCATAATCTCTCTTGCCTCGTTAACTCTTTTTCTGATTTCACAGGAGCTTTCCTCATCTGTTTTCTTAGAGAGGTCACTGTATTCAAGAGAGGGAACCTCAATTTGAATATCAATTCTGTCAAGCAACGGACCACTGATTTTTGATACATATTTTTTAATATCGTTAGGCTTACAGGTACACTTACGGGTGGGGTGTCCGTAGTATCCGCATTTGCAAGGATTCATAGCGCAAACAAGCATAAATGAGGAGGGATAAGTAACTCTGCCTGCAGCCCTCGTTACAGTAATTGAGCCATCCTCAAGAGGCTGACGCAAGACTTCGGTAACATTTCTGTTAAACTCAGGTAGCTCGTCAAGAAATAACACGCCGTTATTTGCAAGCGACGCTTCGCCGGGCGAAGGAAATCTGCCACCACCGGCTAATGCAACTGCTGACGAGGTATGGTGTGGAGCTCTGAAGGGTCTTTCGGTAATTAACGACACTCCCTCGGCTAAATTTCCCGAAATCGAATGTACCTTAGTAGTTTCTATTGACTCCTCAAAGGTCATTTTAGGCAAAATTGAGGGGATACGCTTTGCTATCATTGATTTACCGGTACCAGGTGGACCAATTAACAAAATGTTATGCCCGCCCGCTGCCGCAATTTCAATAGCTCTTTTAACCTGCTTTTGTCCCATAACATCACGAAAGTCGGGTAAGGTATCATTTTCAGTGGCTTCCTCAAAGGTGTATGTAGTAGCATTTAGTGTGCGAGTGCCGTTTAAGAAATCTACAATTTCATTAACATTGCTTACTCCATAAACAGTAACATCACCAATAACACTTGCTTCCCTTGCATTTTCTTTAGGTACAAAAAGTACATTTTTGCCTGCATTTTTAGCGCTGGAGGCTAAGCATAATATGCCGTTTATAGGTCTTATTTCTCCGGATAAGGATAATTCCCCAAGAAAGCAAGCATTGTCAAGGGATACCTCTTTTTTAATGGTTTTATTGCTTTTTAAAATGCTCATTAAAATGGCAACATCAAGTGACGAGCCTTCCTTGGGCATATTGGCGGGAGCAAGATTAATTATAATTTCACAGTCCGGAAAGGGCAAGCGTGAATTTGCACAGGCAGCCTTAACTCTTTCCTTTGCTTCCTTGATTGCATTGTCAGGTAATCCAATAATCTCAAAGCAGGAAAGACGGTTTGTGGAGTGACATTCAACGGTAATCAAATATCCGTCAATACCGAGAAGCCCCGCACTATATGAATAGCTAATCATAAAATACCTCTTAGAAATAATTGTTAGTAAAATTTTATCATAAAATACGACAAATAACAAGACAAAACAACAAAAATGTGATATTATATAGGTGAAAAAGCCAAAGGAGCGAATAAATGAAGAAAAATCAAGCTTTAAAAATAAGACTAAGCGAGGAAATGGCTCGCAAGCTTTCCTATGTATCAGAAAAGGAAAGACAAACAGTTCAAAACGAAATTATCGCAATGATTCGTCAAAAAATATCATATTTTGAAAGAGTAAAGGGCAATATCACAAGAGAACAAATGGCGGGAGTATCCCTTGAGCAGTTTGAGAATGAAGAATAAAATGCGAGCATTTTATTCAAGCTATTAGCCGTTAGCTGTCAGCTATTAGCGAAATTACATTGAGTGACTTAAATACAAAAAATATCTATTAAGCATAATAGTGTTGCAGAAAATTGAAAAGCAGATGGAAGCTTTAGCATATTCAAGGATTGGTATAATATATCGAATTAAAATTGTTAGCAAATCTCGCTGACTACTGGCTGCTGATGGCTGACGGCTTATACACATTGCACTAAAAATACGACAAAAAACGCTATAAATATAAATATAGTAGAGAAAATATGAAAATATCTTGAAATTTTTATTAAATAGTGATATTATATAGAGTGGAAAAAATAAAAAATAAATTGGAGGTTTTTGTTATGTCTTTAGTAACAAGAAAGAAACAGTCAATGGACGGTAATACCGCCGCCGCTACTGTCAGCTATGCGTTTACAGAGGTTGCAGCGATTTATCCTATTACACCGTCAAGTGTAATGGCTGAGCTTACCGACTCTTGGTCAGCTACAGGTCTTAAGAACATTTTTGGTGAAGAGGTTAAGGTAACTGAAATGCAGTCCGAAGCAGGCGCTGCCGGTACAGTTCACGGCTCACTTGCAGCTGGTGCGCTTACAACAACCTACACAGCTTCACAGGGTCTTCTTTTAATGATCCCAAATATGTACAAAATCGCAGGTGAATTACTTCCAAACGTAATTCACGTATCTGCTCGTTGTGTTGCATCCCACGCACTCAACATCTTCGGTGACCACTCCGACGTTTATGCTTGCCGTCAAACAGGTTATGCTATGATGGCTTGTACAAACCCACAAGAGGTTATGGACCTTGGCGCAGTTGCTCACTTAGCTACAATTAAGGGTAGAGTTCCTGTTCTTAACTTCTTCGATGGCTTCCGTACATCGCACGAAATTCAAAAGATCGAGGTTTGGGACTATAAGGACCTCGAGGAAATGGTTGACAAGGATGCAATCGCAGCATTCAGAAGCCGTTCAATTAACCCAATGCACCCGGTTCTCCGTGGCTCAGCTGAAAACGGTGACATCTTCTTTCAGCACAGAGAGGCTTGCAATACATACTATGATGCATTCCCATCAATCGTTGAGGAATACATGGATAAGGTTAACGAAAAGATTGGTACAGACTATAAGCTATTTAACTACTACGGTGCTCCTGATGCTGATAGAGTTATCGTTGCTATGGGCTCAGTATGTGACGTTTGCGAGGAGGTTATTGACTACCTAAACGCTAAGGGCGAAAAGGTTGGTCTTGTTAAGGTAAGACTATACCGTCCTTTCCGTGCAGACAAGCTCGTTGAGGCTATCCCGGCTACAGCTAAGAAGATTGCAGTTCTTGACAGAACAAAGGAGCCAGGCTCACTTGGTGAACCACTTTACCTCGATGTTGTTTCAGCTCTTGCTCTTAAGGGCGTTAAGGCTAAGGTTGTTGGCGGTAGATACGGTCTTGGTTCAAAGGATACAACTCCGGCTTCTATTTTCGCTACATACGAAAACCTAAAGAAGAGAGAGCCAAAGAACAACTTCACAATCGGTATCGTTGACGACGTTACAGGTCTTTCACTTCCGGAAAAGGTTGCTCCGGACACAAGCGCTGAGGGTACAATTTCCTGCAAGTTCTGGGGTCTTGGCGGTGACGGTACAGTTGGTGCTAACAAGAACTCCATTAAGATTATCGGTGACTACACAGATAAATATATTCAAGCTTACTTCCAGTACGACTCAAAGAAGACTGGCGGTGTAACAATTTCTCACCTTCGTTTTGGTGATAAGGTTATTAAGAGCCCATACTACATCACAAAGGCTGACTTCGTTGCTTGTCATAACCCATCATATATTCTTAAGGGCTACAAGATTGTAAACGATGTTAAGCCGGGCGGTACATTCCTACTTAACTGCCAATGGAGTGTAGATGAGCTTGACAAGATGCTTCCAAATGAGGTTAAGAAGTACATAGCATCAAACGATATTAAGTTCTATATTGTTAATGCTATTGACAAGGCTATAGAAATCGGAATGGGTAAGAGAACAAATACAATTCTCCAAAGCGCATTCTTCGCACTTGCTAACATTATGCCAATTGATACAGCTATCGAAAAGATGAAGTACATGGCTCACAAGTCCTATATTAAGAAGGGCGAGGCTGTAGTTGAAATGAACTACAAGGCAATTGATGCCGGTAAGGACGCACTTGTTAAGGTTGAGGTTCCGGAGGCTTGGAAGAATATTAAGGTTTCAAGCAAGAAGGCTAAGGTTCAAGGCAAGCGCGCTGACCTTGTTAAGTATGTTGAAAATGTACTTATCCCAGTTTCTAATATGGAAGGCGATAAGCTTCCAGTATCTGCATTCGTTGACTATGCTGACGGTACATTCCCACAGGGTGCTGCTGCATACGAAAAGCGTGGCGTTGCAGTTATGGTTCCAGAATGGATTCCGGAAAACTGCTCACAATGTAATATGTGCTCATATGTATGTCCACATGCTACAATCCGTCCATTCGTTATGAGTGCTGAAGAAGCTAAGAAGGCTCCAAAATCAACAAAGCTTGCAGCTGTAAAGGCTATGAAGGGCTTTGAAGACTATAAATTTACAATGGCTATCAGCCCACTTGACTGTATGGGCTGTGGACTTTGCGTAAACCAATGTCCAGTTGTTAAGACAAAGCCAGAAAATGCTCCAATCAGAATGGTACCACAAGCTACTCAATTAGCTCAACAGGCTGCATTTGACTATGCTGTTGCTAATGTATCAAAGAAGGAGCTTCCAGTTAACGAGGTTTCCGTTAAGGGTAGCCAGTTCAACCAGCCACTTCTCGAGTTCTCAGGCTCATGCGCAGGCTGTGCTGAAACATCTTATGCTCGTTTAATTACACAGCTATTTGGTGAAAGAATGTACATCTCTAACGCAACAGGATGTTCATCAATTTGGGGTGGCTCTGCTCCTTCAACACCATATACAGTAAATAAGGACAGTGGTCGTGGTCCAGCTTGGGCTAACTCACTATTCGAGGACAATGCTGAGCACGGTCTTGGTATGTTCTTAGGTCAAAAGACAATCCGTAACAAGCTTATCGCTAAGGTTGAGGAAATGGCTAAGAGTGACAAGGCATCTGACGAATTTAAGGCAGCAGCTGAGGCATATCTTGCTACAAAGAATGACGGTAAGGCAAACGAAGGCGCTACTAAGGCTCTTATCGTAGAGCTTGAAAAGGCAGCAGCTGAGGGATGCCCGGTAGCTCCAGCAATCCTTGCTGAAAAGGATTACCTCTCCAAGAAGTCCGTATGGATCTTCGGTGGTGACGGTTGGGCTTATGATATCGGCTTCGGCGGTCTTGACCACGTGCTTGCTTCCGGTGAGGACGTAAACGTAATGGTATTCGATACTGAGGTTTACTCTAACACAGGCGGTCAGGCTTCTAAGGCTTCCAACGTTGGTCAGGTTGCTCAGTTCGCAGCAGCTGGTAAGAATGTTGGTAAGAAGAACCTTGCTGAAATCGCTATGTCATATGGCTATGTATATGTAGCACAAATCGCTATGGGTGCTAACCCTGCACAAACAATCAAGGCTATCGCTGAGGCTGAGGCTTATCCGGGACCATCACTAATTATCGGTTATGCTCCATGTGAAATGCACGGTCTTAAGGGCGGTATGACAAACTGCCAGAACGAAATGAAGAAGGCAGTTGACGCAGGCTACTGGAACCTATTCAGATTTAACCCGGCACTTAAGGCTGAGGGCAAGAATCCATTTGCTCTTGACTCTAAGGAGCCAACAGGCGACTACCAAGCATTCCTAGCTAACGAAACTCGTTATGCTCGTCTTGCTCAACAGTTCCCTGAAAGAGCAAAGGCTCTATTCGTAGAAAGCGAAGCACAAGCTAAGGCTAAGTACGAAAGACTTACAAAGTTTGTTGACCTTTACAATAACGACAACAAATAATTAAATAACAAAATGCTTCCGAGTAATCGGAAGCATTTTTATTGACACTTGCAATATAATATGCTAAAATATATAATGTAAAATTATGCGTGGAGGTCATTTTATGTTAGAAATACGCGATTTAACAAAGATATATGGCGAAAAAAAGGCAGTAGATAATTTATCCTTGCACATTGGAAAGGGTGAAATGTATGCCTTTATCGGTCACAATGGCGCCGGTAAAACCACAACAATCAAATCAGTATGCGGTCTTTTGAATTTTGATAAGGGCGAGATATTAATTGACGGAGTATCTATTAAGGAAAACCCTATTGAATGTAAAAGAAAAATTGCATATTTGCCGGATAATCCTGACCTTTATGAGTTTATGACGGGTGTCAAGTATCTTAATTTTATAGCCGATATTTATGGTGTTAAAAAAGAAGATAGAATAGAAAGAATAAAAAAATACGGTGATATGTTTGGAATTACAGGCGATTTAGCACAGCCAATCTCTGCATATTCTCACGGTATGAAGCAGAAGCTTGCTTTAATTTCTGCACTTATCCACGAGCCAAAATTACTAGTAATGGATGAGCCATTTGTGGGTCTTGACCCTAAGGCTGCATATCTTTTAAAGGAAGAAATGAAGCGTATTTGTGAAAATGGCGGAGCAATATTCTTTTCAACTCACGTTTTAGAGGTGGCAGAAAAAATTTGCGACAAAATAGCTATCATCAAGGACGGAAGGCTAGTTGTAAGCGGCAGTATGGCAGAGGTTAAGGGAAATACCTCACTTGAAAATGTATTCCTCGAGCTAGAGGGAGCAGGCGATTTCAAGGTGGAGGAGTAAGCTATGCTTAAAACTCTTTTAAAATCAAGGCTACAAGCATTATGGGCATCTCTTTCCCAAGGCTCAAAAAAGAAAAAGAGCGCGTCAGGTGTGGTTCTTATAATAGTTTTTGCTTTTTTAGCAGTCTATATGCTAGGTGCAATCTCGCTTGTGTTTTTTGGTATTGGCTTTGCTCTGAAGGAGCAGGGTGATACTTGGGCGTTTTTCACCCTAGCATCACTAATATCCTCGGCACTGTGTCTGTTTGGCAGTATTTTTACCACTAAAACACAAATATTTGAGTCAAAGGATAATGAGCTTCTACTCTCAATGCCAATTCCGCCTAAATATATATTAATAAGCAGAATTTTAGTTTTACTTGTAGTAAATTACATTTTAGAAGCACTTGTAATGCTTCCTGCTCTTGTTATGTATGGAATAACAATAGGATATACAATAGTAGGCTTTATTTTTGCATTACTAAGCTTTATATTAATTCCATTTTTAACTCTTGCAGTGTCAGCTATAATCGCTTGGATTATATCCTTTATAGCATCAAAAATCAGAAACAAAACATTTGTTTCAACAGCTATGTTTATAGTATTCTTTGCTGCTTATATGTATTTCTGCTTTAGCCTAGGTAGCATAACAGGCAGTGGCGAGGAAATGAACATTGACCTGTCAGGACTTAAAAATACATTTATATTTTATTATCTTGGTAATAGCATCTCAAATGAAAATCTATTGCATTTTGTAATATTCACCTTAGTGGCTGTAATACCTGCTATTATCACATTTTTAGTTATCAGCTATAGCTTTATTAAGATAATCACCACCAAGAAAACTGCTAAAAAAGCAGAATTTAAGGGAAATAAGGATAAATCAAGCTCGCCATTTATGGCTCTTGTAAAAAAGGAATTAAAGCGCTTCTTTACCTCAACTGCATATATAATGAACTGTGGCATAGGAAGCATAATGTTGGCTATTTTGTCTGTTGTAGTAGCCATAAATGCACCAAGCATTTTAGAAGCAATTGAGGTCCAATTTAGCGATCCGACACAGGCAGTACCAAAAGAGCTGATTTATAGCTTTATCCCTGTAATTATAGCTGTTGCATCAAGCTTTATTGTCTCAATGAGCCTGGTATCAGCTCCGTCAATTTCTCTTGAAAATAATAATTTGTGGATACTGCACTCGCTGCCAATAAAGCCTAAAACAATCCTATTTGCAAAAATCACAAATCATATGATAATTTGCACCCCTGTGTCTATAACTGCAGTAATT
Organism: Clostridia bacterium; assembly: GCA_017625915.1. Classification (GTDB taxonomy): domain Bacteria; phylum Bacillota; class Clostridia; order Oscillospirales; family CAG-272; genus RGIG2000. Next base: position 20,628 of record JAGAJV010000174.1, on the reverse strand, counting down.
ATTGCTTGTGTGTCCCTTAAGGTAAGCTTTATTAATGTATTACTTGTAGTGCTTACTAATATAGCAATAATCGCATTTTCCGGCTACTTTGGAATGCTTTTAGGACTAAAGTTTCCAAAATTTGATTGGCAAAACGAAAATGTAGCAGTTAAGCAAGGCTTTGCAATATTTGGCACGATGTTCGGCTCAATGATTTATGCAATGATTTTATCAGTTATTACCTTTATAGTGGCTGTATTTAATGCAACTCTAGCCCTTGTGGTAATGATAATACCAAGCTTAGTTTTGTGTGTATTACTACATTTATATTTTGTATATAAATCAGAAAAAGACTTTGAAAAATTAAAGGATAAATAAAAATGAAGGAATTACTTTGCCCGGCAGGCAATTTTGAGAAAATGAAGGCAGCCATACTCTATGGCGCAGATGCAGTATATTTAGCCTCTGATATGTTTGGTATGCGTGCAGCAGCTGATAATTTTACATTAGAGGAATTAGAGGAAGCCGTACAATATGCTCACCAAAGAAATGTAAAAATATATGTAACTGTAAACACAATGCCCCATACCTGTGAGTATGAAAGGCTAAAAAAGTATCTTATAAGGCTTGACGAAATAGGCGTTGATGCTCTTATCATTTCCGACCTTGGCGTGTTTACCTTGGCTCGTGAAATTATTCCGAAAATGGAAATCCATATTTCAACGCAGGCAAGCACAGTTTCTGCATATACCGCAAATGTGTGGCATAAAATGGGAGCAAAGAGAGTAGTTCTTGCCCGTGAATTATCCCTTGACGAAATAAACGAAATTCGCAGAAACACCGACAGAGATTTGGAGCTTGAATGCTTTATCCACGGCTCAATGTGCATTTCCTACAGCGGTAGATGCTTACTATCAAACTACTATACAGGCAGAGATGCAAATAGAGGCGCTTGCGCTCAGCCCTGCCGTTGGAATTACACAAACGCTAGCCCAATTGAGTTTTGCGAGGAAAAACGCCTTGACCATAAGCTTTCAGTCGAGGAATATAAGGAGGGCTCCTTTGTTATGTCCTCTAAGGATATGTGTATGATTGAGCATATTCCTGACCTTATGGAAAGTGGCATTGATAGCTTTAAAATCGAAGGACGAATGAAGAGTGCCTACTATACAGCCATTTGTGCCAACACCTACAAAATGGCAATGAACGAATACCAAAAAAACCCCGAGGAGTATCGCTATAACCCACTTTGGTTAAGAGAGCTTGAAAGCGTGTCCCACCGTGAATATGCAACAGGCTTCTACTATGATAATCCTATGGATAATCCTCAAATCGTGACACAGGGTGGCTATTTACGGGAAAAAGCATACCTTTGTGTAGCTACAGGCGAGAAAATCGGCGACCACTATGTATTTACCCAAAGAAATAAGCTAGTAGAGGGCGAAAGAGTTGAGCTTATCACCCCGGGCAAATGTGGCGTAGCCTTTGACGCACTTGATTTACGAAACGAAAAGGGCGAAAAAATCGAAAGCGCACCACACCCATCAATGAGATTTTTAATGAAAGTACCATTTGAGGTTCAAGCTGGAGATATAATTCGCTCAAGTAACTAACTGATAGCTAACTGCTATAAAGCGATTGGAAGGAGAAATAATGCAGACGTTTATTGAAATCTTAAAGGCCATTTTTATTGGCATTGTACAAGGCATTACCGAGTGGCTACCTGTTTCTAGCACAGGACATATGATTATTGCCAATGAGTTTGTTAATTTAAATGTAAGCGACGGATGCTGGAGCTTATTTGAGGTGATAACTCAGCTTGGCTCGATTTTAGCAGTTATAATTTTATTTTTTAACAAATTAAACCCATTTGCAAAAAGCAAAACACAGCTAGAGAAAAAGCAAACATGGACACTTTGGTTTAAGGTTGTAGTAGCTGTGCTTCCTGCTGCTGTTATCGGTATTATATTTGAGGACTTTCTTGACAAAACCTTCTATAAATTTGTACCGGTTGCAATAGCCCTTATTGTTTACGGTATATTATTTATTGTAATTGAAAGAATAAACAAAAACAGAAAAATGAAATATGAGAGCGTTTACGATATTGACTATCCAACTGCGCTTAAAATCGGTTGCTTTCAGGTTTTATCCTTGATTCCCGGCACATCTCGCTCAGGCTCAACTATTTTAGGTGCGTCGTGCGTAGGTGTATCAAGAACTGCCGCTGCGGAATTTTCATTTTTTCTAGCAATTCCCGTTATGCTTGGCGCATCACTTTTAAAGGTTGTAAAGTTCTTGCTTGACGGCTTAAGCCTTAATTCAACAGAAATTATCGTTTTAATAACAGGCACGCTAACTGCATTTTTAGTATCATTATTTGTAATTAAATTTTTAATGGCGTTTGTTAAAAAGCATAGCTTTGAAAGCTTTGGATGGTATAGAATTGCATTAGGTATCATTTTAGTGATATATTATATTATCAAAATTAATATATAATAAATTGCAAAAAACTGTTGATAATATTGCGTTTTTGTGATATACTACAATTTGGAAAAAATAAAGTTAAAATATAGGAGATTAAAACAATGACCTACAACAAGAAAACTATTGAAGACGTTAATGTAAGTGGCAAGACAGTTCTTGTAAGATGTGACTTTAATGTTCCTCTAAAGGACGGCGTTATCACATCAGATAAGAGAATTGTTGGCGCTCTTCCAACAATCAAGTACCTACTTGACAATGGCGCTAAGGTTATCCTTTGCTCACATATGGGTAAGCCACACAGCATCTTTACAGAGGGCTTCGGCTTAACAAAGAAGGAAAAGAAGAAGGTAGAGGAGCTTCCGGAAAACGAAAGAGAGGCAGAAACAAAGAAGCTTCTTGAAAAAGCGCTTAAGGACGACAAGAAGAAGCTAACATTAAAGCCTGTTGCAGTAAGACTTAACGAGCTTCTTGGCGAAGGCACAGTTACATTCGCTGAGGATATCGTTGGCGAGGACGCTAAGGCTAAGGTTGCAGCTCTTACAGCCGGTAAGGCGGTTCTACTTGAGAATGTTCGTTTTGACGCCAGAGAAACAAAGAATAACCCAGAGTTTGCAAAGGAGCTTGCAGCATATGCAGACATCTATGTAAACGATGCATTCGGTACAGCTCACCGTGCACACGCAACAACAGCAGGAGTTGCAGATTACCTACCGGCAGTTTGCGGTTACCTCATTCAAAAGGAAATCGGCGTTATGGGTAAGGCTCTTGCTGACCCAGCTCGTCCATTTGTAGCTATCCTTGGCGGCGCTAAGGTTTCTGATAAGATTGGTGTTATTAAGAATCTTATCGAAAAGGTTGACACACTTATTATCGGTGGCGGTATGGCTTATACATTCTTTAAGGCTAAGGGCTGTAATGTTGGTACATCACTTTGCGAGGATGACAAGGTTGAATTAGCAAAGGAAATGATGGCTAAGGCTGAGGCTAAGGGTGTTAAATTCTTAATCCCTGTTGATAACAAGCTTGGTAAGGAATACGACGAAAACACAGAAACAATGTACTGCGATTCTGACAAGATTCCTGACGGTTGGATGGGTCTTGATATCGGTCCTAAGACACAGGAGCTATTTGCTAACGCAATTAAGGGCGCAGGCACAGTAGTATGGAACGGTCCTATGGGCGTTTCTGAGTGGAAGAACTTTGCAGCAGGTACAGAGGCGGTTGCTAACGCAGTTGCTGAAAGTGGCGCTATTTCAATTATCGGTGGTGGTGACTCTGCTGCTGCTGTTGAAAAGCTTGGCTTTGCTGACAAGATGACACACATCTCAACAGGTGGTGGCGCTTCCCTTGAATTCCTTGAGGGTCTTGAGCTCCCAGGTATCGCTTGCCTACAAGACAAATAATTAAAATATAATATCCGCAAGTAACTCTTGCGGATATTTGCTTAATATGAGCAAAAACAAATGTATGCTCAAATTAACATATGAACAAATATTAAAATGATATAGGAGAATAAAGAAAATGAGAAGAAAAGTTATTGCAGGAAACTGGAAAATGAATATGACACCATCACAGGCTAAAGCACTTGTTGAGGAAACAAAGCCACTTGTTGCAGGTAAGGACAACTGTGATGTAATCTTCTGCGTACCGTATGTAGACATCTTTGCAGCACAAGAGGCAGCAAAGGGAAGCAACATTAAGATTGGTGCTGAGAATGTACACTTTGCAGAAAAAGGCGCTTACACAGGCGAAATTTCAGCAGAAATGCTTAAGGAATGTGGCGTTGAATATGTAATTATCGGTCACAGTGAAAGAAGACAGTATTTTGGCGAAACAGATGAAACTGTAAACCTTAGAACAAAGGCAGCTTTAAATGCAGGTCTTACAGTTATCCTTTGTCTTGGCGAGGTTAAGGACGAAAGACTTAACGGAATTACAGACGAGGTTGTTTCTATGCAAACAAAGCTTGACTTAAAGGATGTAACAGCTGAACAGTTAAAGAACGTTATTATCGCTTACGAGCCTGTATGGGCAATTGGTACAGGTCTTACAGCAACACCGGAGCAGGCTGACGAAACATGTGGCGTTATCAGAAACACAATTAAGTCACTCTATGGAGATGCGGCTGCTGAGGAAATCATTATCCAATACGGCGGATCAATGAACGCAGGCAATGCAGCTGAGCTTCTTGCTAAGGAAAATGTTGACGGCGGTCTTATCGGTGGCGCATCCCTTAAGGCAAAGGATTTCTCAATTATTGTAGATGCAGCTCAATAATTAATAAAAGCAGGCTTACACATTAAGAAGAATTGTTTTATAAGCAATTTTAGCCAAATAATAACAAAAGACAGAAATTTCAATGAAATTTCTGTCTTTTCTTTTTTATGTGTCAGCCTCTTTTTGATTATAGTTTAATATTCGTAATCAGGTCCGACAGGCTCACTTTGTACCATAAATAGTTCGATAATATTAGCAAAGAATGGGTCTTCATAAAGCTCTGTCATTAAAGCTTCAATTTCATTCTCTGTTAATTTGCTAATATCCTTAAAGCTTGCAGGAGCATTTGGCATTGTGTCGGCCTTGTTTATAATAAGTGTAGCATTAACAGGAATATCTGTTTTTGTAGTAGAACCTAATTCGTCAATTGATGTAACGTTTACATTGGTAATTGACAGTGTAAGCTTTTCGTCAGAAATATCGAGCTTGCCTGTTACTGTAGCAGATAAGGCTTGCGGAATATTAAGCTTTACGGAATAGTCCTTTGTAAGCTTGTTTAATTCGATGCTCAAAATGTCAAGTGTAACCTTTGAGGAATTGCCTAAATCGTCTGGCATATTAACCTCAACGCTAATTGCTTGCTTATAATTTGTAAGTGTGTCTTCCTTAGCAGATACTATTGCAAAGCTAAAGTCCTCAGCTGTAACGGAAAGAGTATCCTTATTTTCTTCAACAACGAATTTAATGCTAATAACTTCTTCCAGATTGATAGTAGCAGCATCCTCGTCCTCATTTAAGTCTGCCTTCAAGGTTAGCTCAATGCTTGTGATTTTGTATTCCTTGTCAGTATTGACAACGAATGTAAGCTCACCGCCTACATTTGGAAGCTCGGCTAAAGCCTCATCAATCCCCTTGCAAATATCCTCAAATGTAACATCAAGCTCAAGCCCGTCAATAAGTGCGCCTAGCTCGCTATCAGCTTTAACCTTATTTAGAAGGTCTGTAAAAATGCTATGAACGTTTTCGTTTGAAATTACATAGTTAAATGTGTAACCTGCTTCTGTTTCATTAAGAACAAGTGAAGAATACTTTTCAATTGTTGCTTTAATATAATCGCAATAATCATTTAAAAGCTTTGTTAGCTTTTCTGTGTCAATGTTAGGTGTATTTGATGGAGCATCAACGGATAATAATTTATAAAGCTCATCATATGTGATACCGTAGCAATTTTCAACTGCGGGTGATGATAGCACAATTTTATCATTATCAGCATATGCAATAATGCTTCCGTTATTGCCATCTGCGTCCTTACCGCTGATAACCAACGCTTCCTTACCGTCTGCAACATATGATTTAATGGAAATATCGTCAATGAATGGAATAATCTCAAGGTCACTAAGGCTTTCAACCTTTAATTCAACTGAGCCGGCCTTAAATGCTTCTTCAACAATAGTTGATAGCTTTTGAGCATTTTCTCCCTTTGGTGCAAAGCTAATATCAAATGCTTGCTCTAAAAGCTCTTCCTTTGTAGGCGGAGGAGTCTCTTTCTTATCACAGGAAGCAACAAACAAAACTGAGCACAGCATAAGCATAGCTAAAAATAATGTAAATAATACTTTCTTCATAATAAAAGTCCTTTCTTAGTATTCAAACATAATATTGTTTGTATTATTATATTAACACAGTTTATTGTGAAAATCAATAATTTTAAAAAAATAATTGCAAAATTAACATATAAGTGATAAAATTATGAAAGAGGTGGTTTTATGCAGAATGTAATCAGCGTAGATAATATGCGTAAAAGTGATAAGTATACAATAGATAATGTAACACCGTCAAGAGAGCTAATGCTAAGAGCAGGCAAATCGGTCTATAATAGCGTTAAATGGTATGGCAAAGCAGCTATAATTTGCGGCACAGGCAACAATGGCGGCGACGGATATATTTTAGCCTTAGAAATGGCTAAAAACAACATTGAATGTGAAATTATATTAGTAAAAAATAAATTTTCCCCTGATGGCGAATACTATTTTAATAAATGTAAGGAAATGAATATTCCCTATACAGTATATAGCGCAAGCACAAATTTTGACAATTACGATATTATAGTCGATTGTATTTTCGGTACAGGCTTTAAGGGTGCTGTGACAGGCATAGAAAAGGAAATAATCGAAAAAATAAATACAGGCAAAGCATATAAAATTTCGGTAGATATAAACAGTGGCTTAAATGGTGATAACGGTCTTAGCAGCCTATGTGTAATATCTGACTTAACAGTATCCATAGGCACATTAAAATCAGGTCATATTTTAAATATGGCAAAGGACAAAATAGGAAAGCTAATAAATTGTGATATAGGAATTACACCAATTGAAAAGCCCTACAGGCTACTTGAAAAGGAGGACATAAAAAGCATAATAAAAAAGCGAGAAAATTATTCTCATAAGGGCATATATGGCTATGTTAGCTTAATAGGTGGCTCGCTTGAATACAGCGGTGCAATTAAGCTTGCTAATATAGCGTCCGGTGCAGTGCGCAGTGGCGCAGGTGTTGTTAGATTATGTGTGCCAAGCTCAATTACAAATGGGGTAATGCCCTATATCCTAGAAAGCACGCTTTACCCACTGAATGACCAAAACGGAAGCATAGCTTTTAATAAGGACCAACTAGATACATTAATTAATTCAAGCAAGGTAATTGCTATTGGAATGGGACTTGGTAATAAGGGAGAAAACGAAAAAATCCTTGACTACCTTTTAAACAAATATGAGGGCATTTTAATTATAGACGCAGACGGAATTAACACCCTTGCCAAAATGAATATCGACCTTAAAAATGCAAAAGGCAAAATCGTGCTGACTCCTCACCTAAAGGAATTTGAAAGACTATCTAAGCTTTCGATTAGCGAGATAAATGAAAACCCAATAAAAAGTGCCGAGGAGTATGCAAAAAACAACAATATTGTGTTACTTTTAAAGGGAACTGCTACAATAATCACTGATGGCAATGAAACGTATTTAACAAGCACAGGGTGCGCCGGAATGGCAACAGGCGGAAGCGGCGATGTGCTTAGCGGTATTTTAGCAGGCATATGTGCTTCAAACGGCGCAAGCCTAATAGAAAATGTAGCCGTGGGTGCGTATATAAACGGATATGCAGGGGAATTAGCAAAAGAAGAAGTGTGCGATATTTCAATGAGCGCATATGATACTGCAAAAAATGTAGGCAAAGCAATTTGTCAGCTAATAAAATGAACATAAAAAACATATACTAAAAGCAGAATTTTCTAAATTCTGCTTTTTTATTTGCATAAAGCAAAAATAAAGTGCAACAATATAAATAGCAGAAATTGAGAGGTGAAAAAATGGAACAGTTTACCTTTATTATTAAGGATAAAAACGGTATGCATGCACGACCGGCAGGAGCAGTAGCAAATTGTGCTAAAAAGTATAAGTCAGATATAAAAATATATAAGAATGAAAAGGAAGCTAACGCAAAAAGACTACTGTCGCTTATGAGCTTAGGCGCAACATATAATTCGGAAATAGTAATAAAAATTGAGGGCGAGGACGAAAAGGAAGCCTTAACTGATATTAAAAATGTACTAAGTGAGAATTTAAGCGAGGGCTAAAATGAAAATATATAGTGGCACAGGCATAGGTACTAAAAAGACAAGCGGTGTGCTTAGATTTTACAAAAGCGACGGACAGAGTGCTTATAAAAACAATTTTACCACCTGTGAAAACGAGCTGAAAAGACTAGAGCTTGCTATAAAAGAGGTTAAAAAAGCACTTGAGAAAATGCACAAAAGGGCAAAAAGCCACATAGGTGACGAGGAAGCAAAAATATTTGAAATACATCTGATGCTTCTTGAGGACGAGGACCTGATGGAAACAGCACATCTTGAAATATCTCAAGGGATGTGTGCGGAAAATGCTGTTTTAGAAGCATCAGATAAGTATTGTAAAATGCTAAAAGCGTTAAATGATGAGTATTTATCCGAAAGAGCCAAGGATATTAAGGATATTGCCTCTCAGCTTTTAAATGTATTATCCGGAAAGGATGTTAGCGAAAGCATACACACATCCCCCTATATTTTAGTTGCCGAGGATTTAACTCCGTCACAAACGGTTATGCTTGATAAGGATATGATTTTAGGCTTTGTCACCTTTTTTGGCACACCAAGCTCACATACTGCAATACTTGCTCGTGCTATGGGTATACCTGCGCTTGTAGGGGTAGGTGACATTGATATGGAGCATGACGGAGAATTTTGCTTGCTTGATAGCGAAAAGGGTGAATTAATAGTAAATCCAACTGACAACGAAATAGAGCTTTTTAAGGAAAGAGAAAAGGAAGAAAACAGAATAGCCAAGGAGCACGAAAGCTATTTGCGCTCCTTAATTAATAAGCCTGCTATATCAAAAAACGGACACAGGGTGCTTATTTATGCTAATATAGGCAGTGAAAAGGAAGCAGAGGGTGCGCTATTAAACGGTGCTGAGGGAATAGGTCTTTTAAGAAGCGAAATGATGTACCTATCCCTTGATAGATATCCCACTGAGGATGAGCTTTATTATGCATATAAGGAAGCTGTAACGGAAATGAAGGGAAGGCGTGTTATAATTCGTACCCTTGATATAGGCGCTGACAAGCAAATACCTTATTTTAATATTCAAAAAGAGGAAAACCCTGCTTTGGGCTATAGAGGAGTCAGAATTTGCCTTGACAGAATAGATGTATTTAAGACACAGCTAAGGGCAATTTTGCGCGCCTCAGCGTTCGGTAAAGCATCAATTATGCTACCTATGATAGTTTCAGAAAATGAAATTGTGAAATGCCGTGAGCTTTTAGAGGAATGTAAAAACGAGCTGTTTGAGGAAAATTACGCATTTGACAGTAAAATAGAGCTTGGAATAATGATAGAAACGCCTGCTTCGGCTGTAATGAGCGATGTGCTGGCTAAGCACGTTAGCTTCTTTTCTGTGGGCACAAATGATTTAACACAGTACACCTTAGCAGTAGACAGGCAAAATCCAAAGGTTTCTCACATAGGCGAGGAAAACAGGGAGCCGATTTTGCGTTTAATTGGATATGCCTCGGAGCAAATTCACAAAAACGGGGGCTGGATAGGTATTTGTGGAGAGCTTGGCGCTGACCTTACCTTAACGCAAAGGTTTGTTGATATGAAAATTGACGAGCTATCCGTTTCAAGTCCATATTTGTTGGGAGTAAGAAAAAGAGTGGGGGAGTGTGAATAAAATGGGATTTTTTAATAAATATAGAAAAATGGTATCGGTATGTGACGGAGAAAGCAAGCCTCTTTCTCAAATGAGTGACGAGGCGTTTGCAAACGAAATGCTTGGTAAGGGCTTTATGGTTTTGCCTAAAAGCAACTATTTTTACGCACCCTGTGACGGTAAAATCGAAAATATAGCAGAAAGCAAGCACGCATATACAATTACAACCGAGGACGACTTGGATATTCTTATCCACATAGGTGTTGATACAGTATCCTTAAATGGCGATGGCTTTGACAGTCAGGTTGCCGAGGGACAAAAAATAAAGGCAGGCGATTTAATTGCCATAGCCGACCTTGAGCTAATAAAAAAACAGGGTCTTGAATCAGACTGCGCAGTAGTTGTAACCAATCCCGAAAAAATCGAAAAGCTAGACTTTAATTACGGTACAGTTCTTGGGGGCAAGGACACTTGTATGAGCTTTAAGATAAGTGGTTAGTTTATAGAAGAAAGGAAAATAAAATGGCTGAATTAACGAAAAAGAAAAGGTTTTCAGGAGTCTTTAGTGTTTTACAGCGTGTAGGCCGTGCATTTATGCTACCTATTGCACTTTTGCCAATTGCAGGTCTGCTTTTAGGTATAGGCGCATCCTTTACAAACACAACAATGCTTGAAGCCTACAATCTAATGGGTATAATGGGTCCGGGTACATTTTTATACTCAACCTTTACACTTTTAGCATCTGTCGGCACAGTAATATTTGATAATCTACCAATACTATTTGCAATGGGCGTAGCCCTTGGTATGGCAGAAAACGAAAAGGCAACTGCAACATTATCTGCTGCTATTGCATTCTTTGTAATGCATAAAACAATAAACGCGCTTCTACAAATAACAGGTAAGCTGGAGCCGGGTGTAATGCAAGAGGGAACAATTGCCAATGTAGTGGGTATAGACTCGCTGCAAATGGGCGTTTTTGGCGGTATTATTGTCGGACTTGGCGTTGCATATCTGAATAATCGCTTTTATAAAATAAGGCTGCCAAATGTAATTTCCTTCTTTGGCGGTACTCGCTTTGTGCCAATCATATCCACACTTGCATATGTGCTTGTGGGCGTTTTAATGTTCTTTATATGGCCCTTTATTCAAACAGGTATCTTTGCTCTTGGCGACCTTGTATTAAGGTCAGGCTATGCAGGCACACTTATTTATGGCTTTATTGAAAGAATTTTAATTCCGTTTGGCTTGCACCACGTATTCTATTTACCGTTCTGGCAAACAGGTGTCGGTGGCTCGATGCTAATTGACGGCGTTATGGTTTACGGCGCTCAAAATATATTCTTTGCTGAGCTTGCATCTCCTACCACAACAGTCTTTTCTGTATCTGCCACACGCTTTATGAGCGGTAAATTCCCATTTATGATTTTTGGCTTACCCGGTGCAGCACTTGCTATGTACACCTGCGCTAAGGACACTAAAAAGAAGGTAGCAGGCGGTCTTTTGCTGTCAGCGGCTTTAACTGCAATGCTAACAGGTATTACAGAGCCAATTGAGTTTACCTTCCTTTTTGTAGCGCCTATCTTATATGTAATTCACTCTGTGCTTGCAGGACTTTCCTATATGCTTATGCACATTTTAAATGTAGGCGTTGGTATGACCTTTTCAGGCGGTATTATCGACTTAACTCTATTCGGTATTTTACAAGGCAACGCAAAAACTAATTGGGTAATGATTTTACTTGTAGGCGTAGCTTACTTTATAATCTACTTCTTCCTTTTCCGTTTCCTGATACTAAAGAAAAATTACGCAACCCCGGGAAGAGAGGAGGATAGCGAGGAAACAAAGCTATATACAAGAGCTGACTATAACGCAAAGAAAAATGGCGAAGAAGCATCTGCAAATAGCCAAAAGGATGAGCACAGAGTATCTAAGCTGATTTTAGAGGGACTGGGAGGAAAAGAAAACCTAGTAAGCGTAGATTGTTGTGCGACCAGACTTCGTGTGTCCGTAAAAAATGGCGACATTGTGTCCGATTCACTCTTAAAGCAAAGCGGCGCGGCAGGTGTAATCAAAAAAGGCACAGGCATTCAGGTTGTCTACGGTCCACAGGTAGCAGTAATTAAAAGCGAGCTAGAGGACTATTTAAAAACCCTATAAATATTAAATGTCACTTAACAGACAAGCCCCGTTAAGTGACATTTTTATTTTGCAGTTGAAAAATCAACAAATATTTGATAAAATAAATTTAACGCTCCGTTGGATAAGACTCACTTAACAGTCGCTTCAAATATATCCAAGCGGGTGCTATAATGAAATTACGGTACCGAAATATAACTTAATGGAGGACACTATGGACTACTCAATTGGAAAAATTATAAGAAAAATAAGAAAAGAAAAAAATCTCACGCAGGAGGAACTTGCAGAGCAATTATATGTAACCTCACAAGCTGTATCAAAATGGGAAAACGAAACAGGCTTACCTGATATTACTCAAATTGTACCCTTGTGCAGAGTTTTAGGCATATCCGCCGATGAATTATTTGGAATTTTTGGAACAAACGCAGACGAGGAGGTTGAAAAATTTATTAAAGAAAGCGAAGATTATATAGGCTCAACCGAATTATACGATGAGGAAGAATACGACATCGTGTATAAAAGATGCTTGGAGCAGCTGAAATTATATCCAAACAATATAAAGCTGCTTGTTTATACATTGGGTAGCGCTTGTAGTTATGCCTTTAAATGTAGAAAAAACGGAAAAACCGAGGAGGCACAAGAAGCATTTAATGAGGCAAAAAGAGAAGCAAAGCTCATAATTCAGTATGGAAAAAGCATTCACGATATAATGACTGCTCATATGTGGCTTGTTAAGCTTTATTGCAGATTTGGTATGCTTGAGGAAGCCAAAAAGGAAGCAGAATACTTTCCAAAAAGCAGTGACTATACAGAGGGCTCTCAGCTTGCTTGGATTTATTGCTATGAAAATAACAATGATGGCGAAATTAAAGCTCGCTGTAACAATTTCTCAAATATTTTGACGAGCCTTGAGCATGAGCTTATCATGTTAGGAAATGCGTATAAACGAAAAGGAATGTATAAGGAAGCACTTATTACATATGAAGCCTTTATAAAAACAGTTAAGGCGGTTTATGGAGAAGAGGAATACACACCGCCTCTCCATACTTGGCAATGGATTTATATGCATATCGCGCATTGCTATTTAGAGCTTGGCAATACTGAAAAGGCAATAGACTCTCTTTATGATGAATATGATGGCCTTATCATAGAAGCAAAGCATTATAATACAAAAAATAAGCTTGATAACATACCTGCATTAAAGGAATGCGAGTTTAAATTTTGCAGCACTCAAATGCATATAAAGGAGCCGCTAATATCAAGTCTTAATAAAAAATGGTTTGACCCTATTCGCAATCACCCAAGATTCATAGCTTTATTAGAAAAGGTAAATGCATTAGAGGGTTAAAAACATAAAGGTTAATTAATGATACTACAGAAGCAATAAAATAATTGATTAAGGAGCTATTAACATCTTTAAAATAGCAAAAAACGGCGGGTGTCAGATTTTGACACCCGCTTTTTAATTACATTTCCCAGCCGGCGAGCCAGCTTGAAAATTCCATATAGATTTGGTCCATTTCGGCATTAAGCTCCTCACCCTTATTTAAGGTATAAACCTTATCAGTAGTGTCAAACATTTCAACATACTTCATTTCATAGGTGTAATTACCGCTGTTAAGCTCGTTTAATGCTTTGCTTGAGAGAGATTTCGCCTTTTCCACATTAGCAACTAAATCGTTAAGCTTGCTTTCATCAATAGATTTAATTTTAGCAATAATTCCGTCGAAATAGCCGTCCTTGTATCCGTAATTCCATTGTGCGCCATCCTTAGTCAGATAGTTTATCGCATCAGCCGGATACAGATAATAGCCCTTATGCTCGACTCCGTTTTCATCGGTGTAGTTGTTTACATAGTATGTATTCCAAGCGCAAAGGAAGTTTACATAATCGTACATTGCATACATATCTGTAATTAAATCGCTTTCAGCAACTCTTTGCCATAAAGCAATATCGCTTGAAATTTCATCAGACTTTAAAATAGTATAATCAGCATCAACTATCATAAAATTAAATTCATAGCCGTACTTGTCTGTAAAAAATTCATTTTCACTTGGTGCAACCTTTAATTTACCCGTAACCTTAATAGCCTGGGTGGTGTAAGGAAAGCTTTCACCCTTTTTAGGATAAACCTCCATAGTGTTTGAAAGCTGTGAGGTGTTAGGCACGCAGAAGGGACAGGATTGATATGGCAAATTCATTAAAAACATAAATGAGCCATCAACAGGCGACGAGGTCGCCATATATCCGTTAATGGTAACCGTCCTTCCGTCAATAGATCTTAAATAATCGTAGGTTGACGCAGACTTAAAGCTTAGCTTTATAGCATCCTCGGCATCGCCGCATCCGGCAATTAAAAATAGCGATAGAGTGGCTAAAATCAAGCATAAAATTTTCTTTATCATAGCTTATCTCCTTAATCTGAAATTGAGTCCTTTTTTGACATTACAAGTGTCCAGATTGCTGTAGGCAATACGCTAATTATAAATACGCCAAGAAGGATAATTATTTCAAACGCATAAATCTTGCCCATATTCAAGACAACGCCATAGGTGGCTACAAAATCGCTCATAAAGAGCAAGCATAGCCTTGACACACCAAAGGCTAAAATTGTAGATATAAGACCTATTATACTGTTTTGAATTATGTATAAAAGATTGATTTTACCCATACTGATACCGATTAAACGCATAAGTGAAATTTCCTTAGAGGAATGATACATATTAAGTAGTGTAATTATGGAAATAATCATAATGTTCATTATTAAAATGATTGCACAAAGCACATAAACTATGTATTTTGTATTATTGGCATCATTTAATACACCTCTTACCGCATTCATAGGCACAATAGCCTGTAATGTGTGTGTATCATTATGCTCATCAGTTACTATTTTATCATCATATTCGCTTACAATTTGACCGGCATAAGCATCATTTTTAGTTTTTATAAGCACAGCACAAACATTTGCATGAGAATGTCCCTCGTGCCCCTCCTCACCGTGGTCGTGCATTTCCCATAGCGTGCGAATCTGTGTGAATACCACATTATCATATGAGGAGTGAGTTTCCCTTAGAATACCTACAATAGTAATACCCTGTGTGTGAGTTTCAGTGCTATTTGCAGAGTGACTTGTATAAATTATATCGCCGACCTTTAAATCGTTATACTTAGCCACATTATAGCCAACTACAGCCTGCATAGTGGCATTATTATCGAACATTTGTCCGTTCTTTATTTCCTTATCAGCCAAAAATTCATTTGATGTTCCCACAACATTATAGCCATTATAGCTATCAGCCATAGCAAAGGGAATAACACTTCGTACTCTTTGGTCCTGCATTAACGAGGAAACAACAGAATAGGGAATAGTGCCAAGAGGCTTCTCTGCAAAATACATAGTATTCATAGCAAGCTGAGTTTCACTGCCGGACGGTCCTATAATAGCAGAGTAGTAGCCTGCATTTTCAGTAATACCGTCACTTACCTGATTTGACACATTAAAGGCAAGCACGCCAATTCCTGCCGAAATAACAATGGAAAGCACAATAAGAATAATTTGTACCTTCTTAATAGCCATATTTTTAAGTGCAAATTTTAGCATATTATTCCACCTCCTTTGGTGAAATAACATCCTTCATACCGCTTGTCATTTCATTCATATCTATAATTTCATCAAAATAAATACCAAGTCGCTCATCGTGAGTAACTGCAATTAAGGTTTTACCCTTAGATACCCTTACTAATTCCTTAATCACCTGCTCGCCAATGGCAAAATTAAGATTACCCGTTGGCTCATCTGCCAATATAATATCAGGAGCTTTAACAAGTGCTCTTGCAATAGCAACTCTTTGCTTTTGACCGCCCGATAAATGCTTGATTTTACTGTTTTTCTTTTCAAGTATTCCAAGCTCGCCAAGCAATTTGAAAGCACCCTGTGTGTTTATTCCCTCTAATTTGAGAATGTCGATGTTGTCCATAACGGTCATATCGTTAATTAGCTTAAAATCTTGAAAAATATAGCCAATGCTTTTAATGCGGAATTTGTCCTTTTCCTTTTGGCTCCTTTCTTGCATATTAACTCCATCAATGATAACTGAACCGCTTGTAGGAGATATAATTCCTGCAATCATATTAAGCAGAGTAGATTTTCCACATCCCGAAGCGCCAAGCAGCATATAGGATTTTCCACTCTCAAAAATAATATCCTTATAATCAATAGCAGTTTCGTTTTGAAATTGCTTTGTAACGTTTTTAATTTCTATCATATTTGTTCCTTTCTGTATTTATAAATTTAGCTATAAATACAGAAAATCAATCCCTCAGCTTAACCCTTAGCTTAGTAGGGGATTGCACCCTGCCCTTATATTCAATAATAATGTGAGTTAGCTTAGCTACAATAAACGGAATTACGTAGATTAAGCTAATAAATATAATCAAGAAAATTAAATAGCCATCGTTAATGCTTCTTATAAGCTCACATTGAATACAAAAGGTATGATCACAAGCATGATTATGAGAGCTAAGGACGGTAAAGGACGCAACAAAAAGCACTACTAAAAGCAGTGTAATAGATAAGATTGTTTTCAAACGCTTACTCATTTTTGCATCCTCCTTATACTATATATAAAATTATAGCACCATTGTAAAGATAAGTCAACCAACTAATTGTTAAAAATATTGCCATCTTAAAAGATGGCAATAAATGCTATTTATGATTTTTGTAATATTTCGCAAGACCGCCGGAGGAGGTTTCTCGGTAGTC
Source organism: Clostridia bacterium (assembly GCA_017625915.1). Classification (GTDB taxonomy): domain Bacteria; phylum Bacillota; class Clostridia; order Oscillospirales; family CAG-272; genus RGIG2000. The sequence goes on along the minus strand of JAGAJV010000174.1, from coordinate 3,807 downwards.
GCTCAGTAGGTTTTTGCCTGTTTCGTACATAACCTTAACCACCATATCAAAGCGAAGCTTGCTTGAGCTTGCTAGGAAATTTGCTAGAGAGAGGGCGTTTATAGCACGCATAGCCGCAACTGCGTTTCTTTCAATGCAAGGAATTTGAACAAGACCGCCAATAGGGTCACAGGTTAAACCTAAATGATGCTCCATTGCAACCTCTGCCGCATATTCAATTTGGCTTAAGCCCATTTCAAAAAGCTCAGCAAGAGCGCCTGCCGCCATAGAGCAGGCAGAGCCAATCTCGGCTTGACAGCCACATTCTGCACCGCTAATTGAAGCGTTTTTCTTAATTATGTTACCAATAATACCACCCGTTGCAAGTGCGTGTAAAATGTCAGTATCAGAAAAATGCTGCTTGTCCTGCATATATTTTAATACTGAAGGCACAACACCGCAAGCGCCACAGGTAGGAGCAGTTACAATCGTTCCACCGCCTGCGTTTTGCTCACCGACTGCAAATGCATAGGAGCAAACAAGACGGTTTTCTCTTGTTTGAGCTGACTCATCAATATGCTTTTGATTGAATAAAATCTGAGCTCTTCTTTGCGTTCCAAGACCGCCCGGCAAAATTCCTGTAGTAATAAGACCTTGACGGATGGATTCCTTCATTTGCTCCCAAATCTTAGAAAGATAGTCCCAGATTTCCTTGCCCTCACATTCCTCTACATATTCCCAAATACGAATATTTTTATGGGCACAGTACTCGGCAATTTCAGTAAAGGTATTTAACGGATAAACCTCTTTATTCGTAATTTTAGTGTCGGGATTTTCCTCACCCTCAAATTCAATGGTGCCGCCGCCAACACTGTAAACACGCTTTGTACCGATAAGCACACCCTTTTCATATGCCTCAATATCCATAGTGTTAGGATGTACATTGCAAGGGGATATCTTATCAACTATAATTTCACATTTAATAGGCTCAAAGGTTTCAGAAATAATTCTGTCAGTGCCGTGTCCCTCACCTGTTAAAGCAAGGGAGCCAAAAAGCGTTACCTTGAAAAAATCAGCCGTAGGATATAGCTTTTTAATGCTTTTTACAGCCCTTTCAGGCCCCATTGTGTGGGAGCTTGACGGACCTCTGCCTATTTTATATAATTCACGAAGAGATTGCATAAATCCTCCTAAAAATGTTATCTATTAATATTGTAACCTTTATTTGTTAAAAAGTCAACCTTAATTACTAATTCTTACAGTAAACGGTGTATAGAAGGAGCTTTTTTCATAAATTCGATTTAGAAATTCCTTGCTGGCAAATTCCTTACTGTTTCCCATAAATACGGCATAATCTAAATTTTTAGTTTCATATTTAAATTCTCTTTTATATTCAGGACCGTATGCGCCAAAAGCTAAAGCATCAGCACAAGCTGCATATTTATCTGGCAGTGTAGAAATAATTTCAAAGGCAGAAGCGCCCATATATGTATAATTAAAGTCATTTACCGTTATATTAAAAACAATACTTCTTTTTGTGGACCTTGAAATATACATATCACTGCAAACATCAAGCTTAATTCCGTCAAAGAAAAGCTCACCGTCAAAGGTACTGAATTCTATTTCCTTGCTATTGAGTAAAGAGGTACATTCATTAAAATATTTTTCCTCATTTTCAGTTTTAGGCAAGGTTAAATATATGTGTTTTATAACCACAGTGTCCGTCATTCTGTCAAAATAATCATAAGATTTATGGCTATATGTAAGAGCAATATAATTTTCTAGCTCACTATAGCCTAAATAGTCACTCATATCATTTGCAAATACAGTATTTAAAGAATGCTTTGAAATATCAATAACAGTTAAATCATTATTTTTCTCAATACAAATAACGTCATTCCTTGCAAAGGAATACGAGGTTATGTAAACATTGTCCTCTCTTGCTATATGTGAGGAAATAATACCAACAGTAAGCACTATTACACCAACGCACAAACCCATAAACGCTATTTTCAGTTTTTTTCTTGACAAAATAATGGCGAGAGCAAGGGAAACGCAAATTATAATAACGCCTATAAGCTGAATTTTGCCTCTTATGGGGATTATAATGTCCTCAAGGCTGGCAAAATAATCACACACATTAAGTACAAATGAGCAAATTACCTCGCAAAAATATGCAAGCACATTTGAAATAAAGCCAATGGGCGAGAAAATCAAAATAAACGGTATAAGATAAATTACAATATTAAGTAAAGGAACAATTAAAATATTAGCAGGCACTGACAAAAGCGGAATATCACCAAAATATATATAGGTAAGAGGCAAGCAGGCAAATGTAACACCTATAGTGGTTACGGTGGTTGAAATAATAAAGCTAAGAAGCTTTGATTTTATCCTTAATTTTTTATTTAGTTTGCGATAAAGCTTGGAGGAGCAAATACAGCCCAGCATAGCAAAAAATGAAAGCATAAGACTAAGAGAGAAAATTAAGTAAGGCGAAAAAAGACATATTAAGGTAACTGAAACAAAAAGAGCAGTTACCGCATCAGACTTTTCCCAAAAAATAAAAATAAGGTAAAACAAAATTTGCATAATTCCTGCACGAATGGCAGGGGCGCAAAACCCGGAAATACCAACAAAAAGAACAATAGTAGCTGTAACTATAATAATTTGCGAAAGCTTCGATAATCTAGCCTTAGAAAGTGCAAAGGCAAGCATTGTAACAATTATGGATACATGCATACCGCTTAAGGACAAAATATGAACAATACCCAATCGGGCAAAATCCTCGTTAACATCATAAGAAAGCAAGTGTCTATTGCCTAAAATCAATGCAGAAGCAATAGGGTATGTGTCTGAATTTAGCTTGCTTTTTAATATTCCATCAAGATAAGCATTGATTTCTTGAGGGTAATCAAAAATATCATTTTTACCCTTTTCAATATGTATATATTCCTCTATTTCACCACTCATTAGAATACCGTCAGCAATATAATACTGTGATTGGTCAAAGCCAATATCCTTGCTTGATAGCTCATTAAATGAAGCGTTACCTATAAATAAATTATTCTTTTTAAGGGAAGCGGTAGAATCGGTAAGCAGTACCCTGTAGCTACATTCATTTCCGTCAATTTTATCAATTCTTACAATGTAGCCGGCATAATACTCAAGAGAGAAAACAACCTCCTCAGCTTCACCCTCGATAGTGTGAAGCTTGTTGTCACAATAGCTTAATTGCTCTCTGTCCTTAGAAAAGGTAAGTAAGGCTATAATGACAGCAATACAAGCTAAAATAAGGGCTGGAGTGTGTCTGATTAATATATTTAGCAGCTTTTTATCTTTCCTTACTCCGTAGATAATCCAAAGCAAAAGAGTAAGCAGTATAGATAAAATGCCTATAGCACATATAATAGCATTATTTACATAATAGCAGACAAATAATGTTACAATAAACAGAAAACAGCCAAGCGCAAGATTTCTATGCTGAAACAGGTTAATTATCGACACCCCCTCGACAAAACTCAACATATTGTAACATATTTCGAGCATATATGCAATATAAATATAAAAAACAAGAGGAATTTTAAATGGGTGATGTTTTCCGCGGAGAATTGGTTAATCCACTAAGTGTAAGTATTGCATTTGTCTGGACAAATACAAAAAGTGCTAAGCGCAACTTCTTATTATGAGTAGCGCAAATAAAAAGGTTCTGCGAAGCAGGTTCCTATAACAAACAGAAAGAGCAAGAGTAAAAGGAGAAAAGTCCTTATATTCTTGCTCTTGTTTTTTCGTCTGTCGATATGTCAACCTCGTTGACTCGATATGCTT
>JAGAJV010000173.1 GCA_017625915.1 Clostridia bacterium | reverse complement strand
GGGTATGGGAGTAAAAATTTCTGTTTTATCAAATAAGCAGGATAATTTTGTAAAGGATATTATAGCAAAGCTGTTTGACAGAAAGCTATTTAGCTGTATTCAAGGACAAGCTAATATGCCAACAAAGCCAAACCCAACCTCTGCCCTTGCAATTGCAAAAAGCATGGGCGTAAAGCCATCCCGTTGTCTATTTATAGGTGATAGCGATGTGGATATACAAACTGCCAAAAACGCAGGTATGCGTAGCGTTGGAGTGAGCTGGGGCTATCGTGAAAGAGAGGTTCTAGAGGAAGCAGGCGCCGACTTTATTGCTAAAACACCTGGCGATATTTGCAATATAATTAATTCTCTTAAAGATGAAATAGAGAAAAAGAAAAAGCAAGCGTAACGATTTAATTGAAAAAGCACAAATAAATAACCACAGGGTAAAAGCCCTGTGGTTAATGCTTTATTTGTGCTTTTTCTTTGCGCCCTCGACTGTAATAACAATCTTACGGTTTTCGTCGTAGCCAACAGAATGTGTTGATACGCCTGAAATGCCTTGAATCTCAGAGTGAATAATCATTCTTTCATATGGATTCATTGGCTCGAGAAGTACATTTCTTTGATACTTGATAGCCTTTTCAGCCATTCTTCTTGCAAGAGCTCTTAATGCCTGCTCTCTCTTTTCTCTGTAGTTTTCAATGTCGATAACTACCTTAACATATTCCTTATGCTCGCCCTCGCTCTTTCTTGCTAAGCATAGGTTAGAGAGGTACTGAATTGCATCAAGCATTTCGCCTCTGTGACCGATAAGAGTTGGTGCATCCTTACCCTCAATTGTGATAAGGCGTGGAACGAAGCCCTTTTCGTTAGGTGTTAAATCACCCTTAACCTCACATTCCAGACCTGCATCGCTAACGAATCTCTTTAGAAATTCCATAGCGAGTGTCTTTTCCTGTACAGTTACCTCGATGTCCTCGTCCTTAACCATTTTTGGTGCTTCAGCCTTAACCTCAGCTTGAATCTTCTTTTCAGGCTGTGGCTTTTTCTCTTGTGGCTTCTTTTCGGGTTGTGGCTTCTTTTCGGGCTGAGCCTTCTTTTCGGGCTGAGCCTTCTTTTCGGGCTGAGCCTTCTTTTCAGGCTGAGCCTTCTTTTCGGGCTGAGCCTTCTTTTCAGGCTGAGCCTTCTTTTCAGCCGGCTGCTGATTGCTAGCTGCTGACTGCTGATTTTTGTTTTGTGGCTTTTGCTTTGGCTTTCTTTCCTCTCTGCCATCGTCAACAGAAATTCTGATTTCTGCCGGAACAGCACCGAAAAGTCCTAAAAAGCCCTTCTTACCCGGGTTGACAACCTCTTCAAGAGAGATTTCGCCCATGCTGGAATAAATTTCTACAGCCTTTTTGTAAGCCTCGTCAACTGACTTAGCTGATACTATATATTCTTGTCTCATATTAAATCCTTTTTATTCGTCGTCGTCAATGTGATGTAGTGAACGGTATGGTCTATCCGGAATATTTCTTGTGCCGGCAGGTGAGGTAATACCCTTCTTAAATTCCTTTTCTGCCTTCTTGTAATCCTCCTCAGTAAACTTTGGATAAGGTAAAGCCTTATAAAGAATAAACTGCTGAAGCATAGAAAGTAATGTTCTGAAAATCCAATAAATACCGATAGCTGTTGCAAAGTTAGCAGTTACAAAGAAGGTCATAAGAGGTAATACATACATCATAATCTTCATTGAGCCTGCGCCCTGCTGTGTTTCCTGTTGAATGCTTTGATAGTTAAGCTTCTTTGAGATAAATTGTGATAAATACATTAAGCCAAGGTTTATAAGTGGAATGAAAATTAACCACCAAATACCGGGCTTTAATGAGTCGAATGGAGTTACGCCAAGGTCAACGCCGAATAGAGTAGCATTCGGAACATCACCGCCAAAGCGCTCCATCATCTTTTCTACTGCCTCAAGAACGTTTACTCCGTCGGAGTCGAGAAGGCTTTCGCTATTTTGAATTGTTTCTCTCCAGCCGTCCTGTGATAGCTTAGTAGCTAAATCAACCTGGAATGTTGTTGATACCGGTTGAGTAAGCTCTCCGGCAGCATTTTTGCCAAATTCAAGACCGAAAATCTCTGCAAGCTTATAGCAGGTAGAGTAGGAAAGACCGCCACAGTATTGAAGCGGACGGATAACTACCCAATAAAGTGGGAAAATGATAATCATTTGAACCAGCATTGGTAAGCATCCTGCAAGTGGGCTATAGCCATTTTTCTGTTGAAGGGCTAGAAGCTCATTTTGCATAGCCTGCATTGTTTTTTGGTCATTTCTGCCCTTATATTTGTTTCTGATTGCCATTTCCTGCGGACGAAGCATTGCTTGCTTAACCATATTCTTTTGTTGCTTCCAGCCAAGTGGAAATAGCACGAGCTGAAATACAAGTGCAAACAAAAGAAGTGAAACTATATAGTTATGTGTGAGCCAATAACAGCCTCTCATCACATAACCAAAAAGTTGTTCTAAAAAATTCATTATTTTTCTCCTATATTTTCCTGCTCCGCATTTTCACGCTTATTTCTTTTAAATGTGAATTTTTCAGGAACAGGGTCGTAGCCACCACGACAAAAGGGATTACAGCGCAAAATTCGCCATATGCCAAGTAGCAGTCCACGAATTACGCCAAATCTCTCAATAGCCTCTACAGTGTACATAGAGCAGGTAGGCTCAAACCTACAAGCACCGGGTAACATAGGGGATATATATTTGTGGTAGCCTTTTATAATAAAGATAAATATTTTTTTCAATTTGATTAAATGCTAATAGAATTATCTATTAAATTAAGCTTGTAAAAGGCTTTTTCTATATCCTTAGCAATGTCTGTTGACTTTAAGTCAATACAGGATTGTCTTGCTACAAGGACGATAAGATAGCCCTTTTTGATATTGTGTGTTTTTTCTGTTTGTCTTAAACCCTCACGCAAAATTCTTTTTACACGGCTGCGAACAACTGCATGTCCCAGTTTTTTAGAAACTGTAAGACCGATTCTGTTTATCATTTGCTTTTCTGGATGAGATTTTTGTAAAAGCCTAGCCTTTAAATCCTTAAGCACATAAACGATAACACCGCGGCCAACGAATTTTGCACCCTTATTATAAGCCTTTGAATATAGATGATTTTCACCTATTGCTATATGCTTCATTTTTACGCTTCCTTAAAATTTTATTGCAGGTAGCATTCCTGCACTTTTTTCCATCACGATAACACTAGCAGTAAGCCGCTAGTCGCTAGCCGTCAGCAGTTATACAAACGGCATTAAAAAATCGGGACAGCCATAACGGAGTCCCGATTAACAAAAGCCAATGATTAATAAGTTAATCTTGCTCTGCCTTTTGCGCGTCTTCTCTTTAAAACCTTTCTGCCGTCAGCAGTTCTCATTCTTTTTCTGAAGCCGTGCTCCTTTTTTCTTTGACGCTTCTTTGGTTGATAAGTTCTTAACATACTTGCACCTCCTTATTCAAATTGGAAGCTAAAATCGCATACGCAACTTGAAAGCTGAAATAATATCTAGAATTTAAGACACGAATATTATACACGCATTTTTTACACTTGTCAAGTATTTTTTCTATAAATAACAAATTTTTATAAAATAACAAGACTATTTTTTGCGTTTGCCCCCATTTTTTGGGGATATGTGTTTATTATTTGTGTTCTTTTGTGGTTTTGAAATTTTTGAATTTTTTGTGTTTTTTTCTGCTTTAGAGATATTTTTAGTGGCTTTTTTGTTGTTTTCTTGCTTTTTCTGTGACCTCATATAGTCACTGCCTACACGCATGTCGGGCTTAACAAGGCATCTTCCCTCAAAGCCAATTAAGTCCTCACGGTTAGCGATTTTAAAAGCCTCACGGACTAAATTTCTGTTTTCGGGCTTACCATACTGTAAAAGCGCTCTTTGCATCTGCTTTTCACGGTAATCAGTAGGGCAGTACACCTTTTTCATATCTAAAGGATTTATGCCCGTGTAGTACATAACGGTTGACGCAGTACCTGGGGTAGGATAAAAGTCCTGTACCTGCTCAGGATTACAGCCCATATTTTTAAGATAAAGAGCTAGCTCAACTGCATCACTAATTGTGCTACCCGGGTGTGAGGACATAAGATAAGGCACTAAATATTGCTCTAAATTATATTCTCTGCATAACTCAAAATATTTTTTGTAGAATTTATTATATGTTGTAATATCGGGCTTGCCCATATACTTAAGCACATTAGAGGAGCAATGCTCGGGAGCAACCTTTAATTGTCCGCTTACATGCTGGGAAACCAGCTTTCTAAAGAATGTATCATCCTTATCAGCTAGCATATAGTCAAATCGTATTCCCGAACGGATAAATACCTTTTTTACACGGGGAAGTGTCTGTATTTTAGATAAAAGCTCTATATATTCCGAATGGTCTGCAATAAGATTTTTACAAGGGGTAGGCACAAGACATTTGCGATTTGCGCACACTCCCTCCTTTATTTGCTTTTCGCAGGCAGGGTATCTGAAGTTGGCAGTAGGTCCGCCTACATCGTGAATATAGCCCTTAAAATCACTCATTTCTGTAATAAGCTTAGCTTCCCTTAAAACAGAATCAATGCTACGGGAGCGCACACTGCGTCCTTGATGGAATGCAAGAGCGCAGAAATTACAGCCGCCAAAGCAGCCTCTGTTATGTGTGATTGAGAATTTAACCTCGTTAATTGCAGGCACACCCCCGTCCTTTTCATACACAGGGTGGTAATTTCTCATATACGGAAGCCCATAAACCTTGTCAAGCTCCTCCCTTTCAAGAGGGTAGGCAGGTGGGTTTTGCACTAGCTTTTTATTGTCGTAATATTCAACTATAGCCTTGCCATAAATTGCATCTTGATTTTTGTATTGAATACCAAAGGCACGAGCATATTCCTCTTTGCTTTCCTTGATAACATTAAAATCAAACTCGGAAGCAACAGGGAACGAAACCTCGTCCTCTCGCTTGCATAGGTAAACACAGCCACGCTCTGCGCGAATTTTCTTAATTGGCACGCCACGGTCAAGCAATTTGGCAAGATTTAAAATAATGCTTTCGCCCATACCGTAGGTCAAAATATCGGCACGGGAGTCCACTAAAATTGAGCGCCTTATTTTGTTATCCCAATAATCATAATGGGCAAAGCGACGCAGAGAAGCCTCAAGACCGCCAATAATAATTGGCACATCTCCGTAAGCCTCTCGTATTCTGTTACAGTAAACAATTACTGCGCGGTCGGGACGGTATCCCATTTTTCCACCCGGGGAATAATAATCGTAGGAACGCTTTTTCTTTGATACTGTATAGTGAGCAACCATAGAGTCAATATTTCCTGCACTAACAAGAAAGCCAAGACGAGGCCTGCCAAACCTTTTAAAATCCTCACAGGATTTATAATCAGGCTGAGCCAAAACGGCCACATTAAAGCCGTTAGCCTCTAATACTCTGGTTATAATTGCAGTACCAAAGGACGGATGGTCAACATAAGCATCACCCGATACATATACAAAATCGGGCGCACCCCAGCCTCGCTCATCACATTCCTTACGGGTTATAGGTAAGAATTGGTTCATTTTGTCCTTTCTCAATGTTGCATAGCAACAATTCATGCAACCTGTTGCAATTCATGATGAAATCAATTCATGCACGAAGTGCAATTCATTTTTTATTTTGTAATGAATTGTTCTGCGAACATGAATTGAGGCAAGCCTCATGAATTTTCGCTATGCTCAATGAATTAAAGCTTCGCTTCATGAAATGCACGAGGGCATGCATTGAATAACCGCAAGCGGTTATTCCTCATCCTCCAATGATTCGTAAAATACTGCAAAAACAGCTTGGGCAGTGCCCTCGTCCTCGCAGTAAACAAGACTGTCGTTTTCCTCGTCTATTAAGAAAACAAGAGCCTCGTCCTCGTTAACACCCTCTAATTTTGTGATAGGATGTAAAATTGCGTAATATTTTTCCTCGTAGTCAACAACGGCAACCTGCTCAAATTCAATTTCCTTGCCGGAGTTGTCCTCTAGCTTAACATTTTCAAAATTTTCTTCGTCAAAAAATCTGTCTATATATCTTTCGTATTTTTTCATAATTATCTCCTTGCGGACTTTACAGGCTGGTGAAATCGAAAAGCAAACATCAAATATTATTAAGTTATCAATACGATATTAAACCTTTTAATGTTGGAATTTTTAACAAAATTCCTTCATTTTGCTTTTCTATTTGCGACTACGGGCTCTACCGTACAAAGTACGCCTACGCTCCCGTGTTCACAAATTTTCCCTCACCCTCTAAAGCCCTTCGTTTTGTTTTGTTTATTCAAGCATTATTCCGTAATGTTTGAAAGTGTAGAAAACTTATAGTATTGTCCCAGCCAGCTCATTTGGACTGTGCCTGAGCTTCCGTGACGGTTTTTAGCAACTGTTACATCAACCAGGTTTGCCTTTTCCGGGTCGTTGCCATAGTAGTCACGGGATAGGAATATAACCATATCCGCATCCTGCTCGATAGAGCCCGAGTCACGAAGGTCGGATAGCATTGGCTTTCTTTCCTTTTCCTTTTCTGTGCTACGGGAGAGCTGTGAGCAAACTATAACAGGAACATTTAATTCCTTAGCAAGTAGCTTAAGACCTCTTGAAATATCACCGATTTCATTTACACGGCTTCCGTCCTTGCGCTTAGTTTCTGATTCCATAAGCTGTAGATAGTCAACTACAACTAAGCCAAGATTTTTTACTCTGCGAAGCTTTGCCTTCATAGCAGTTAATGAAATAGTTGATGTATCGTCTATGTAAATATCTGTTTCCGATAATTCGGAGCATGCGTTTGCAATCTTTTCCCATTCGCCCTCCAGCTTACCGTTACGAAGCTTTTCGGAATGAACAAGCGCTTCTGATGAAATAATACGGGAAACCAGCTCCTCGTTTGACATTTCAAGAGAGAAGAAGCAAACAGCCTTTTTAGTTTTCTTTGCAATATTTGTACCTAAATTTAAACAAAACGATGTTTTACCGACACCGGGACGGGCGCCAACAATAACTAGGTTACCCTTGCCAAAGCCACCAACATATCCGTCAAGGTCGGAAAAGCCTGTGGAAACACCCATTGCGTCCTCGTTACCACCCTTTTGGAGCTTGTCAAGGCGCTCATAGGTTTGCATAATTACATCTCTGATATGTGCAAAATCCCGTCTTACATTCTTTTCGGCAATTTCAAAAATTCTTTGCTCAGCAAGGTCAACGATTTTTGAAACGCTTTCCCCCTCGCTATATGCGTCCTTTTGAATTTCCTCTGTTGCTAAAATTAATCTTCTTAATGTAGCCTTATCTCGTACAATTTCGGCATAGTCCTTTGCATTAGCGCTACCGGGTACAACATCAACAAGCAATTTAATATATGAGCGAGCAGCAGCCTCATCCTCATAAACCTGATTTGAAACAAGTGAGTTTATAAGGGTAATAACATCAATGCTCTTGCTTTGCAGGTTGTACTGTTGCATTAAAGCAAAAATTTCGCCGTGAGCTTCTAGATAAAAATCGTCCTGCCTTATGATTTGAGCAACATCGTCAAAGCATTCTGGGTCAATTAAAATTGAGCCTAAAACCGACTGCTCAGCATCTAAGGAATAGGGAAGTCTTTTTTGTGGTGAATCCATTATTTTTCCACCACCATTACAGCGAGCTTGCCGGAAATTCCTTGATATAGCTTAACATCTATTCTGTATGTGCCAAACGCTTTAATAGGAGCATCCAACTCAAATTTTCTTTTGTCAATCTCGATTCCGAATTGTGCCTTTAACGCTTCTTGAATATCCTTTGAGGTTACAGCGCCGTAAAATCTGCCATCGTTACCTGCATCGGCTACGATTTTAACAGTAGCCTCGCCAAGCTTGCTGGCCAGCTCTCTTGCAGCCTGCTTTTCAAGCTCGATTTTATGCTTTTCAGAATCCTTTCTGTTTTTAGCATCGGTTACAGCCTTTGCGTCTGCTGGAATAGCTAGCTTCTTTGGAAACAAAAAGTTTCTTGCGTAGCCCTCTGATACATTTATAATTTGGTCCTTTTTTCCTTGTGATTTAACATCCTCTAATAGAATTACCTTCATTTTACATCCTCCGGATTTATATAGTTATCAATAGCCTGCTTTAATCTTAGTAGCACCGCATCAATGTTGTCCTCTTTAACCTGAGCGCCGGCAGCATCATATCTGCCGCCACCGTGTAGCTCCTCAAGAATAAGCTGAACGTTTATTGAGCCAGATGAACGAGCAGAAATGTGAACAGTATTGTCAACCTTTACAAGAGCAAAGGATGCGGCAACACCGTCAATCATTAATAGATTATCAGCAACACGTGCTGCCAGTATTCTGTCAGATTGCTCTGTGCCATTTGGATTTAATGCAATAGCCATACAATTACGGTAAATTTCAATAATCTCGCCAAAGTGGGATTCCTGCTTATAATCTCTTAGTGAGGTCTTGAATAGCGCTTGAATTTCCTCATAGGAAGCGCCGTGCTCTCTTAAATACATAGCCGCGGCATATGTCTTTGTACCTGTACCCTTGGTAAATTGCTTTGTATCGAGAGCAATACCTGAAAATAGCATATTAGCCTCATTTTGCTTTAGCGTTTCAGCAGGGAGCACCTGCTCAAGCATTTCAGAAACAAGCTCACTGGCACTTGAGGCAGAGGTTTCAATATATGAAATAAGCGGCTCGTTTTCAAATTCTGCATTTTTTCTGTGGTGGTCAATAATTATAATGTCTTGAACATTTTTAGCAATATCTGCATTTTCAAGCATAGCAAAGTTATTTACATCCACAATTATAAGAAGTGAGTCGGTGCGGACTAGGTCAAGTCCGTCAGCACCATTTACAAATACGCCCTTATAGTCATCGTCCTTTTCAAAGAACTTAAGGCATTTAACAATGTTTGTATCCTTTAAATTTGTAACGATATTGAATTTTGCACCACAGAATTTTGCAAGTCTAGCAATACCCACAGATGCACCGAATGCATCGTAGTCCGGGAATTTATGTGCCATAATAATAACATTACCTGCTGACGCAATATGGTTAATAAGCTCGTTAGCAACAACTCTCGCTCTTACCTTTGTACGCTTTTGCGCCGCATTTGTTCGTCCGCCAAAGAAGTCAATATTGTCGTCAATCTTAACAACTGCCTGGTCACCGCCACGCTGCAAAGCCATTTCAAGACAAGCGTGCGCTGCCTTTTCCTTTTCTGCAAGAGTGCCATTAATTTTAGCAACACCAATGGAAATTGTAACAGGAATATTACCTGAGCCTATACGAATATCACGAACCTTGTCAAGAATGTTAAATTCGTCATTCTTGAATTTGTCAAGGTCCTCCATATTGAATATGAAAATATATTTATCTCTTTCGTATTCCTTTAAAATACCGCCAACGCTTTGCGCCCATTCACGGACATATTCCTCAATCTTTGTTGCAGCCTCTCTGTATTTTTCCTGTTCAAACTGCAAAAGCTCCTCAAGGTTGTCGACGATAATGTAAGCAACAACCTTATCGTTATCACGAATAAACTTTTCAAGCTCAACCGTTTTAGTAATATCTCTGAAAACGATTAGATAATATGATTTTTCACCACTTTTAATTTTTGTTTTTTCCACATAATAATCTCTTTCATTAAAGGTGGTTTCAAGAGGCGCATCCTCGTCAATTAATGAGCCCTTAAAATAATTTGATACATAAGAGCCTAAAATAGGGGATTTTTGACCGCTGCCAATTTGGGTAAATCTGTTATACCAAAGAATTTTACCGTGAATATCGCAAATTAACGCAGGCTCATTAAGGCTGTTAATTTTATCATACATAATTGAGCCAAGCACAGGACCGCTAGGACCGTCAATCTTGCGCTTTTTATAAGCTGCATTTACAATAATTGCAGAGATAATAAGGAGCAAAACAAGAACGCTACTACAAAACAAAGTGATATAAAGGAAGCTTTCCGGCATAATTGAAATTGCATAGCCTGCTCCAAATAAAGCTATCAAGGCCAGAAATGAAGCGATAAGATAAAGAATCGTCGTTCTACCCCTGCTGTTTTTGTTATTATACATAAGGTTATCTCCTTATAAAGTAATTAATATTATATTTGTACATATTAGTATAGCAGAAAATTTAATAAAAGTAAAGTATTTATTTTAAATGTGCTTGAAAGTTGGTATTATTTGTGGTAAAATCATTGTACTAGCAGCCAGCGGCAAGCAGCTAGCAGCCAGCAGAACTGACGGCTGACGGCTAATACGCGACTGAAAGGAGCTTAATAATGAGAAAATTATTTATTACAGTATGTGAGCTAGACGAAATTTCATATTTGCCAAACGGAGTGGAGACGGAGCTTTTTGGCGCACCGCTATATGAGCATGCTTATAGAAAAATTAAGGACGCATCGAATAAGCTTGACTTAGATGTGGAATTTGTGCGTGCAGCCACATTTCCTGTAAGAGGCGCTACAAATGAGCTAAATCCTGATTTAAAGGATATTGTGGCAGTTGTGTCACCCTTTGTATTTTTATCCCACGCAAGATGCATTGAGGATGCTCTTAATTTTGTAGTTAAAAATGATTCTGCATATGCAACCGTTGGTAATGTAAGAGGACTTTTTGCAGTAATAGGTCTTGGGGAAATGCTGCTTGGCTCAGCGATAGGCTCTCCGGTTGACTTTATACACCATATAGACGAAAGCGGTGCAGTATATAAGCATATTGATATTGCAGATGGTGAAAAAGCCGTACCTGTGTCCAGAATTGAGTATTATAAAAAGCTTGAAAATTACAGAAACGAGCTTATAGATTATTTGATTATGAGTGGCGTAGACATCGAATGTCGAGATGGCATAGTAATTGCGCCAAATACCGAAATCAGACGAGGCACAAAAATTTTGCCAAACACCAAAATTGGTGCTTGGACAATGATATTTGAAAATTGCGTAATAGGACCGGACACAACTATTGTTGAAAGCAAAATACACGAGGAATGTGTCGTTAATTCAAGTAAAATTACATTATCTGATATTGAAAAGAATGTACACATAGGGCCATATTGCATAGTGTCTAACGAGTGCCATATTTTATCCGGCGCCAGATTACAGGGACATATTGAGCTATCCCATACAATTGTGGGCTTAGAAAGCAAAATTCAGCCGCATACCGTAATAAACGAGGCAGAAATCGGCGCAAGGGTAAGCATAGGAAGTAATGTTACTACAGTAAACCATGTTGAAGCAGAAATTCGCAAATGTAAAATTGGCGACGATGTTATAGTGGGCAGTGGCTCATGCTTAGTTTTACCGTTAAATATCGGTATGGGCGCAAGAGTTGCAGCGGGCTCTGTAATTACAGACGATGTACCGCCAAACGCACTTGCAATTGCAAGAGAGTTCCAAGAAAATAAAGAGGGCTGGGCGAAAAAGCGTAAGCGCTTTTAATAGCCGTCAGCCGCCAGCAGCTAGCTGTTAACGGTTAAAATATGAGGAATGAAATGACGAATATTTTTGATTTATTTAAAAAAATTGAGAAAAAAGAGGATAATGCGCCTATAACGCATATAGTTGTAGGTCTTGGCAATCCCGGAAATGAATATACTTACACCAGACACAATGCAGGCTTTTTAGCAATTGACCATATTTGCTTAAAGCACGGCGGCGAGTGTCAAAGAGCGAAATTTAAGGCTCTTACAGGGGAATGGCGAATTGGCGATAAAAGAGTTTTACTTATGAAGCCACAAACCTTTATGAACCATTCAGGCGAGGCTATTATTGAGGCTGTTAATTTTTATAAAATTCCACCTGAAAATGTTATCGTAATTAGCGACGATATTACACTTGATATTGGCAGAATGAGAATACGCAGAAGCGGTAGCGCAGGTGGACATAATGGCTTAAAGAGTGTAATTGAATATTTAGGCACAGATAAATTCCCTAGAATTAAGCTGGGCGCAGGACAGAAGCCAAGTGAATATCCAATGGTGGATTGGGTTCTTGCTAAAATACCAAGAAATGAAGAGCCAAATTTACAAAGGATTATTGAATATGTGCCAAAGGCATTGGAAAAAATGATAACTGGCGATATTGATGGTGCTATGTGCGATTTTAACGGAATTGATACTAGAAATGCTTAATTGTTAACCTAGGCTTCCCCTTGAGGGGAAGCTGTCGCAATAGCGACTGATGAGGTGGAAATTTGTATGCTTGACCATACCTCATTTGTCAGCGAAGCTGACACCCTCCCTTGAGGAGAAGGCTAAAAATAACAAAACCAAGTCCGAGAAATCGGGCTTATTGGCATTTAAGCAGTGGCTAGTGATTAGCGATTAGCGGTTAGAGGTAAGACTTTTAAAAAGCAATTTCAAGCGAGCTAAGCTAACGGCGCTCTTTCCATAATGTATCTACTAACCACTAACCACTAACCACTAAAAGCGACTGAAAGGAGCGTGAATATGAACAAGGAAATATTACAAGGAATAAGGCACACATCAACCTATGAAAGATTGATTGGCAGATTTAAGGAGTTAAATGCAATTGGCAAAAAGCTGCCTCTTTTAGTTGACGGAGTTAGTGATGGCGCTTTATATTCCCTCTTATATTCGTTAAGTGACGATATTGGCAAGATAGTCAAAGCCCCAATTTTAATAATTGTAGGCGAGGAAAGAAAAGCCAACAAGCTAAATGAATTTTTAAAGAAAACGGGATTAAAATGCGAATTTTATCCTGTAAGAGATTTTAATTTTTATGATATGACCGCCTCTCACGAGCTTGAATATGAGAGGCTAAAAATACTGTCAGGGGTGCTTTTTAATAATTTAGATGTGATAATTTCAACACCTGATGCGCTCCTACAATTTACAATGCCTAAGGAGCAGATAAAGCTACGCACATTAAATGTAAATATTGACACACCTCTTGATATTTCCGAGTTTTGCGTTAAGCTAATTGATATGGGCTATACAGCCTGTGAAATGGTTGAAAGTGCAGGACAATTCAGCGTACGTGGCGGAATTATTGATATTTTCCCAACCAACTGTGACTTTAAGGTAAACGGTGAGGAAAAAAGAGAGGGCGCGCCTGTCAGAATTGAGCTTTTTGGTGACGAAATTGACCGTATGGCTATTTTTGATACAATGAGCCAACGAATGACCGAGAAAATTGATAGCTTTATAATTACACCGTCAAAGGAAATTATCGCAGGCAAGGAAAAGCTTAACGAGGTAAGAGAGGAAATTTGTCAGCTTCTTACCTATGCTATGAATGAGGATAGCATAAGAGAATTAAAGAAGGAAATTTCAACTATTGATGGGGAGCTACAGCCATCTTTTTTAGATAGATTTATTTCCTTGATTTATCCCGAAAAGGAATGTCTTTTAGATTACTTTAGCGAAAATAGCTCTGTTATTGTTTGCGATACTCCGACCGTTGCAAGAAAGGCGCAGGACGCACAAAGCGCAAATAATGAGCTTGTAAAGGGACTTATTGAAAATAACCTGATTCCATCAAAATATTCAGATTATAGCGCACCTGTGTCTAAAATTGACCGTTTTTGCGAGGCGCATCAATGCATAAATGTTGATACCTTTATAATGTCAAGAAGCAGTGAGCAGGGCGGTCTTTACAATTTTGGCTCTAAGGGCGTATCCTTTGCAAATCATACAATAGGCGTTATTACCGAGGAGCTTGACTATTTTGTAAAAAACAAATACAGAGTGGTGCTAATTTGTCAAACACCTACCGAGGCTAAAAGCTCTGTAAAGACACTAAACGAGCTTAATATCCCTGCATTTTTAGCCGAAAATGCCACCTATGGCAATTTACAAGCAGGCACAGTTGCAGTTTACTGCGACACTTACCCCGACGGATATGAAATTCCGGCATCAAAATTTGCTTTGGTGGTATTATCCTCAAAGCGCGCAGATATAAAGAAAAGAGCTCTGAAAAACAAAAAATTCGCCAAAAACGCAGGCGAAAAAATAATGTCCCATACCGATTTAAATGTGGGTGACTATGTTGTACACGCAAGCTATGGTATAGGTCGCTTTCTTGGCATTGAAAATATGTGCATAATGGGCGTTTACCGTGATTATGTTGCTATTCAATACGCAGGCACAGATAAGCTGTTTTTACCTGTTGACCAGCTCGATATGGTATCAAAATATATTGGCACAAAAAGCGCAGACGGTGAGGTAAGGCTATCTAAAATGGGTGGCACTGAATGGAAAAGATCCACTCAACGAGCTAAAGCTGCCGCAAGAGAAATGGCTAAGGAGCTTATAGATTTATACGCAAGACGAACACGCATCGACGGATTTTCCTTTCAGCCCGACGGAATTATGGAAAGGGAATTTGATTCTGCCTTTGAATTTGAGGAAACCGACTCTCAGCTTGAAGCAATAGCAGATATAAAGGCAGATATGGAGCGCCCTTATCCTATGGACAGAGTTTTATGCGGGGATGTTGGCTACGGTAAAACAGAGGTTGCGCTTCGTGCCGCTATGAAATGTATTGCCAACAATAAGCAGGTAGCAATTTTAGTGCCTACAACTATTCTTGCTATGCAGCATTATCAAACAGCCCTTGCCCGTTTTGCAGGCACAGGTGTCAATATTGGAATGATTTCCCGCTTCAGAACTGCTAAGGACCAAGCACATACGCTAAGACAGCTTCGCCGCGGCGACCTTGATATTATTATCGGTACGCACAAGCTGCTTGGTAGCAAGGTTGAGTTTAAGGATTTAGGACTTTTAATCGTTGACGAGGAGCAACGCTTTGGTGTTGCCCAAAAGGAAAAAATCAAGCAAGCGGTGCCGGATGTGGATGTTTTGTCACTGTCTGCAACGCCAATCCCTAGAACACTTAGTATGGCTATGGGCGGTATTCGCGATATGTCAGTTCTTGACGAAGCACCCGAGGGACGAGTGGGAGTTCAATCCTATGTTCTTGAATACGACGAAAATATTATCAATGATGCCATAAGACGAGAGCTCCACCGTGGCGGACAGGTGTTTTATCTATACAATAATGTAGAATATATCTATCAGACAGCAGGCAAAATTAAGCAGAGCTTCCCGGAGGCTAGAGTTGCAGTTGCCCACGGTCAAATGGACAGAGAGGATATTGAGGATATTTGGCATTCTCTTGTTCAAGGCGACATTGATATTTTAGTTAGCACAACTATTATCGAAACGGGAATTGATATTCCGAATGCAAACACATTAATTATTGAAAATGCTGATAAAATGGGACTTTCTCAGCTTCACCAAATCCGTGGCAGAGTTGGCAGAAGTCACCGTCGTGCATATGCGTTTTTTACCTACCGCAAGGGCAAGGGACTTACAGAGATTGCGGAAAAGCGACTTAGCGCTATCCGTGATTTTGCAGAATTTGGCGCAGGCTTTAAGATTGCTATGCGTGACCTTGAAATCCGAGGGGCAGGTAACCTTTTAGGTGCTGAACAGCACGGACACCTAGATTCAGTAGGCTATGATATGTATGTTCGACTTTTAAATGAGGCGGTCCTAGAGGAAAAGGGCGAGATAATAGAGCCTAAGCCGGAAACTAAAATCACGCTATCCTGTGATGCTTATTTGCCAAAAAATTATGTTCCGTCAAGCACTCAGCGAATGGAAATGTACAAAAAAATTGCACACATCGAAAACGAAGCCGACTATAACGATATAGTAACAGAATTAAGGGACAGATTTGGTGAGCTGCCTCAATGTGCGAAAAATCTTTTAAATGCCTCAATTGTAAAAGCGTATGCCCAAATTGCAGACATTAAAAAGGTTGATCAGTTAAAAATAGAGGTAAGGCTATATCCAAATGTAATTAATCTTCCTGCACTTCTTGAACTATCCAAGTACGATAGGAAAAATGTGCTTATTTCAGGAGTGGGAAAAGCGCCATATATTTGCGTAAAAACCGACACAGGCGCGGACTTTTCTCTTTTAACT
>JAGAJV010000024.1 GCA_017625915.1 Clostridia bacterium | reverse complement strand
GTTATTTTTCCAACGAAAATACGATATTAACATTATCACAATGCCAAAGACGGTGGAGGCGACAGTTCCGTACACTCCTTCCATCAAGTAGCCGATAATGTAAATACAACTATTGATTGATCCAAGAATGAACCCGATACGATTTGCCCGAGAATTGAGCAACATAATAAGTAGCGAGAAAAATAATGGTAACACTTTGATAAACATTTGTTTAAAAACAATAGCGCAAACAAGTATGATTATCCCCGTCACTGCCATAGGTAGGTATTCAAATATAATCGCTTTTTTCTTGTCACTCATACTCATTTTCGTTTCACTTCCAATTCTACCTTTTCAAGACTTACTGGCATTTTTGTCAACACACGTATGATGTTGTAGCCTATTTTGGTTTCTATGCCCGTCAAATCCGCCTCGAGCATAGTACAGCTCTTGCTGTGATCTTCTCCGTAAGCAAGACGTACGCTTACTGGATGTCCTGAAATAGGTGGGACCTTTTCTGCAGTCACTTGCATATCACGGTGCGGTTGCGACAAGAAAGACAATTTTTGCCCGTTAAAGTACACTTCGGGAATTTGTGAAAGCTCTTCAAACAACAATTTTAAAGTTGCCCTTTTTGCTTTCTTTACATTTTCCGCAACATATAGTCGCACTTCATCGTCGTTTTCAATAACGCGAGGAAGCTGTCTATCCGCATTTAAATTGCCGTAGCCGATACCCCAAGGATATCCACCCTTTCTATCAATGACATAAGCTTTATCCTGCTTTTCCAAAAATTCTTTATCATTTACACCCGTAAAATCCTCGCTACCGAACTGCGCATAATCCTCCTTTTTGGGATCCATCCCATAAAGATTCACATAATGCGCCACCATTTCCTTTTTTCCTTGTCCTAACCAGTTGAAATATTCTACCGCATCTGCACCACGCTGCAAATGGGAATACCAAATTCCGCGTAGTGCTTCAAGCGACGGAGCAAAGTACCCGTCAACCGTGTGGTAGGGCTCGTAGCACGCATATAGCTGCACATCCTTTGAAAGCTTCCTAAACTCTTCCACTTTAACATCAAATGAGCGTGAGCCAAGGGTTAGACAGTCCACCAAATCTTCTTTTATCCATTTTTCCACATCTAAACCATCTTGATGGCATCCGTCCAAGCAATCGGGTACTCGTGCGGATAGCATTATAACCCTGCCTTCTTCTTTCCCGATTTTTAAAAGCTCTGTGCGTAATTCTCTTATAAATTCCGTTACGCATTCCCGTTTTTCCCATTGCTCGCCAACTGGTAAGATGGGAGTGTGCCGTTCAAAATCAATATCCAAACCGTCAAAAGCGTATTTTCTCATCACTTCTAAGGCT
Organism: Clostridia bacterium; assembly: GCA_017625915.1. Lineage (GTDB taxonomy): Bacteria > Bacillota > Clostridia > Oscillospirales > CAG-272 > RGIG2000. Next base: position 25,869 of record JAGAJV010000024.1, on the reverse strand, counting down.
ACCTTTAATTTATGCTCACGAATTTCCGGCACAGCCATATTGTTCATTGTGAATCCAAATGCCGGAATAAACCATTCGGGGTGTTCTTCCTTTATCGGTAAAGGATTTATATCCTCATCTACGTCAACCTCTGAAATTCTATATGTCAACCAACACTCTTTTTGCCTTCCGTGAACGTGCTTTATCCATTCATCAAAAATGTCTATCCCCGCGTCACGAAAACGCGCCAACATAGGATTTTGGCGAAGCGGTAAAATTTCACTTTCGTACACGGAATACCAATCACCCGAGTACATACCGTCAATGATTACCTTATCCACCTCATCGGGAAATGAAAAACTAAAATCAAAATAATCCTTCACGCACATCTTCTGTTGCAATATTGTGCAAAAAATATCGTCTCTTAAAACGAAACGCTTTTTTTGCTTTCTTTTATCCAAATGTGCTTGACTTAATACGATTTTTTTCATTTTAATTCTCCTAGGACAAACCTACAAATATCAAATTTATTATACTATATTTTATTTAACCTGTCAATTGCTTTCAGCCAATTATTGTCGATTTAATCAGCGCAGGTAACAGCCCAATGGTTGGTAAGACTGTTGCAGTTGCAGCTGCTGTTGAAGAAGCTTGCAAGTAAAACCCAAGTAGTATAAGGCTTTATCACAACTTTTTAAAAAGTAATAATCAACTTTTTATCAAGTTTTTAATGACTTTTACACAAAAATGTAAATAAAGAAATGAGACACATCATTTTGGGTAAAACCACGATGATGTGTCTCCTTTATTTTAGGAGAAAAAGTATGAAATTTTTTATAAGACAAATAGAATTGCTCGTATTGAAAAACGCTTTCATGTGTGGTATAATATGTGAAATCAAAATAAAGGATAGTGCATATGACGAAATTTATTATTGTACGCCACGGTCAAAGCAAGGCAAACGAGAGTGGTTATTTGGTTGGTTGCACAGAAGCACCACTTTCTAAATTGGGAGAAAAGCAGGCTAAGGCAGTAAGCGAATATATTTTAAAATCATACAAGGTGGATGTGATTTATTCAAGCCCCTTATCACGCGCATGCAATACTGTAAAGGGTGTAGCGGATGCGCTGAATTTGCCGATTATTACAGAAAACGAGCTGAGAGAATTTAATTTCGGAGAGTGGGAAGGGCTCACACATGAGGAGATAAAGAATAACTTTGACAACGGTTATAGCAAGTGGGCAAGCGACCCGGGAGTGTTCATTCCGCATGGTGGAGAATCTATGACACAGCTGCAATCAAGAGTAGTGAAAAAGCTTAAGGAAATAGGCAAAAATGAAGACGGGAAAACCGTTTTGATAGGCTCCCACTCATCAGTTATTCGTGCGCTTCAATGCTACATTCAAGGCTTACCTCTAACAAAAATGAAAAATACTCCTTGGGTGGTAAATGGCTCTTTAGCGGAAATTAACTTTGACGGAGAAAATTTCTTTATTTTCAAATACGGCTTTGATGGACACTTGATAGACCTGCAAAATTGAAATAATTGGGGCTGTTGCATTAGCGATGCCCCTTTTATGTTATGATAGATTATTGACAATGCACCCGCTTTAGTTTATAATAAGATTAACACTTGTAATTTAAGGAGCAATCATGACAGATATTATATTTTCATTTGATACAGAGGACTTTACATCGTCTAGAGCCGCAGATGGAATTTTATACGAGGCGAACTTGCTTAAGGAAGAGGGCGTAGTAGGCAACTTTCTTTTAGTAGGACTTCTTGCCAAGCAGCTCAAAAAATGGGGCAGAGATGATGTAATTGAGGCGCTATCTCACCACGAAATAGGCACACATACCTACGGACACACCTTGCATCCAATGATTAATGAATATACCGATATTGAGGACTTTTACGAGGCGCAAAAGGAGCTAATTCGCCAAGAAAGCCTTGCCATTGATTACATAAAGGAAACCTTTGGCGTTGAAAAAATATATACTGCTTGCCCACCGGGTAACCAAAAATCATATGTAGCTATGTACGGCTATCATAAAATGGGTATTCCAATTTATGCCGATACCTTCTGCGATACCGCCGAGGGAACAGGAGCATACTATTGCAACATTTTCCATGTATATTACGCCTTTGGCATTGAATGGTTTTTGCGTGATGCAACAGATGAGCAAATTAAAGAAAAATTAGACGAGCTTGCAAAAAGAGAAATCGCAGTAATTTACACCCACCCAAATATGATTATTAAAAGTGACTTTTGGGATCAGCTAAACTACCATAAGGAAAATTTAGTTCCATTCGGTCAGTGGATTGAAGCCGAGGATTTACCGGCAGAGATTACCGAAACAGTCCTTAAAAATATGCGTAAGCTAATTAGATTTATAAAGGCAGATCCGCGCTTTAGAATTATAACCTACTCAAAGCTTACCGCCGAGCTACAAAAGGAAGGCGCAAGAGTAGTAAAAAAAGAACATATTCCCGAAATTTATAGGAGCTTAAAGGAAGACTTTTTCCCAATTCAATCCCCTATGTCACTATCCCTTTCTGATATGCTTCTAGCTTGCCGTGATTTCTTACTTGGCAAAAATGAGCATACCTGTGGTGATGTTTTTGGCTTTTTATCTAAGCCCTATGAAATCGAAAAGCCCATTACCGTATCGGCAAATGATATAATTTCAGCCTGTGAGCAAATAAAGGATAACGAATTTTTACCTGAGAAAATCAAGGTAGGAAAGGAATATATAGGACCTGCCGACTACCTATATGGAGCTTTAGAGGTGCTTTTAGGCGCACAGAGTGTGGATATTTCACCTAAGCAACAGCTACCTTGCCTTGATTGTATGCCTGAGGTAAGAGATTCCAACTTCAAGGGTACTTGGCAGCATAGCGATAGCTTTGAGGATAATTTCCTATCAGACAGATTGCGCTACCAATCCTGGACAATGCGCATAAGACCTACAAGCTGTAAGGTTAAACATTAAATACAAAAAACATATACATTTATTCACAATGTATATGTTTTTTCTTAATATTTTTATGGTAATATAAAAGAGGAAAGGAGCTGATGCTATGCGAAAAAATCTAAAACTAATCTTTGTAATATTGTCTATATTATCATGCATTTTTATTTGCTCCTGTCAAAAACCAAGAACCGATGAAATCACCCCTGCCACAATAGATATTTTAAAAATAGGAAAAGCCGATTGTATTGTAATAAATACAGGCTCAAAAATTGTAATGATAGACACAGGTGAGGAGGAAAACCTTGATACAATACAATCGTATATGTCTACAAAAGGCTATAGCACCATTGATACGCTAATACTTACTCATTACGATAAGGACCATATAGGTGGAGCAAGAGAGGTAATTTTAAATTATAATGTCATAAATGTAATTGAATCAAAATTTGAAGATAGTACTGTGGAATATATAAATTATCATAACGCCTTATATAGCAAAAATTCCACACCAATAAAGCTAACCAAACGCTATAAATTTACCTACGATAGCTGTGAATTTGAAATTGATATACCCAAAAAGAATAAATACGAGACAAAGCAGGACAACAACACCTCGCTAATTACTTCAATGAAATGTGGAGAAAAACGCTTTTTGTTCTGTGGCGATGCTATGGAATTGCGACTCGAGGAATTTATAAATGAGGATTACGGATGCTACGACCTAGCAAAATTGCCATACCACGGCAATTATCTTGAAAATTACAGAGAATTTTTAAGCTCCACAAATTTATCCTATGGCGTAATTACAGATTCAAAGAAAAATCCTGCCTCGAATGAAACCTTATCACTTCTAACAGAATATGGTATAACCACTTATCAAACACGAAACGGCTTAGTAAGTATATCCACCGACGGAAAAGAAATAATTATATCTCAAAAATAGCACCTAATTCAAGGTGCTATTTTCAGTATTAGGAATATGGAAAAAATAGGTATTTTCCGGATAATCTTTAAAATAAATAGTTGAATAATATTCAATGTTTTCAGTTTCAAAATTATATTTTACAATAAAATAGTAAGAGGGATATCCCAACAAGCTAACAGATTGATAACACAATATGTAAATATCGTCATTAATTACATGAACATCGCTTGGAGTTCCACCTAAATTCATATTGTTTTTAGGAAGCTTGCATATGATTTTGCCTTCATCACACTTTTTTAAAACAGATGTTGAGAAATATTTTACTGTATTAGTCTTCGTGCTTTTTATTTTCATTTTTAAATCACCGGAAAGAGGAAAATCTGGACAGCTAAACTCATAATCTCCACATTTGTAAATTTCTCTATGCTCAACTGAGTCTATATTATCGGTATTACAAGATGAAATTTTTTTAGTAGACATATCATATACTGTGTTGTACATTTGCTCAAATTCCTCGGTTGATGGGTCATCTGTACGAAAATAGAATGAATTGTTATAAAAAGAAGCATTTATTAACGTGGATGGAAGTGAAACTATATCACACAAAGAAATAGCTAATGTTTCATAGTCAAGACAAACAATATAAGTGGTAATCCTATCTTCACTTTCACAGTAGCCATACGCACAAGTGTCTGTCGATGTTAAAAATGTACATCTTTGCTCATTATAGGTAAGCTTGGAATTAGGTATAACAGTTTTGCCTAAATGAAATTCATAAACAGTTTGAAAAATATAATCATCACTACTTTCAAAGCTATTAAAAGCATCTATAATTTTTTGTTGTTCCTTTTCATTAGTACACGATGTAAATAAAAAGCACATTAAAGCAACAAGTGCTAAACAAGCAAGCTTTAACAATCTAGACATACTATATCTCCTTTTTTCTCAATAGCCTTTTTATTCCAAAATGAATGCAATATACAAGCATCTCAACGCCGAAAAATGCAATAACAACCAAGAAAGGCATAATATAAGGCGAAATGCTTTCGGGTATTATATAAAACGGATCTCTTACTACAAAGAACCAATTGAAAAAGCCCAACTCGCCATTATATAGCGTATTTCCTAAAAGTGCCCACAAAGCCATCGAAATTATGACTAATAAATCCTTGTAGCACCTTTTCCATTCTAGCTTAACATTATCAAATATGAAAACAAATAAACCATACGCAGTCATAATGCCGTGAAAGAGTAGCGTTTGATACACTCTATACGATAATGGATGAATTTGATACCACCCAACACCGGCAGGATAAATTACATATATAATATTTGAAATTAGACCAAGCAAAGCAAATTGCGCCTTAAATCTAGCAAAAAATTTATTGTGATTACTCAAAAAGCATAAAACACACATAGCGGTGCAAATATGAAAAGGTAGCTTTTCAATATCAATTTTGCCGTATGCAAGGGGCATTAGGAAAAAGTCTAGCATATATAGCCCAAATGCACATCCAATCGTTATACTAATAGCCCTTTTCTTTACACTCTCTCCCTTGTTTTTTAAAAGAGCAATCGCTAAAGCTATCCCGCCAAATATCAAAAGCATATATATCAAATGATAAATGCCAAAGCAGGAAAAGATAGCGCCGCCCCTTTTATCTTCCAATAAATCACTCAAAAAATCATACATTATTATCACCACCTTAAGTAAAGTATAGCACATAATAATGCTTTTTGCAAGCAACTTGAGGGTTACAACTGTAAACTATAGGTTGCATTTAGTGTACGCTTCTAATTCAATTAAATAATTCTCGGGTCTGTGTGCATCAATTTTATTATATTTCCCCTTTTCTCCTATTTTAAGTAGAGAGCCTACATGAAAATATCCAAAAAAACGTGGCGGCAGATGCGTAATTAAATCGTCAATATTTCTAATTAGCATAAAATTCTCCCACCTGTGTGCGATTTTGCGTGCATTATTACCCCATAGCACCCTTGGCCCACCGAAGCCATAGCCCTCTAAGCTATCTCGCAAGTCAGGCCTGTGATACCATATATACTCACAGCAAAAAACTGCAAGCCCAGCCCCGTGGGAAAAGCCGGCAACCACTATTTTATTAACCCCTGTGTCCATAATTTTGTCCTTTAGATAAATCTTTATGCTTTCCCAAACCCTTAAAAAGCCTCTGTGACACCTAAAATGTATATCCCCCTTACGTCTTTTGAATTTTATAGGAAAATCTAAATTGTTTTTCCAATCCTCATTACCGTTTGAGCTTTCAAGATAAATAAAAAGTGTATCCCCGTATCGCTCGGTTTGGTAATCCCCCGAATTTTCAACATGTATATAGCTTACATTAAGTAGCCTTTTAAATAACCAATATAAATCCATATATACCTCAAATAAAAAATCCTTTACTAAAAAGAGTAAAGGATTTTTATTATTAGTATATTCTATAGAAAATTAATTGCTAGGAATAATAATACTAGCAGAGTCGCCGGGCATAACCTCTGGAAGCTTGCCATCCCATTTATCAAGATACTCAATGTACTTTAAGTAGTCTGTAATAACCTTGACCTCGTCGGCGCTTTTACCCTCAAAGTCAATAGTATACTCAACGGAAATGTTGCCCTCACTGTCAGTGATTTCTGTTTCATTAATCTTGAAGCCTAAAGCTCTTGCTGCTTCAATTGACTTTAACTGTAAAGCCCTTGCCTCAGCCTTAGCAAGCTCAATTTGAGCCTTAGCATCGGCAGTAGCTGTTTCAAGCTTAGCCTGAGCCTGTAGCTTAGCAACCTCTAATTCCTTTTCAGCATTTACAATAGCGGTTTCCTTTTCGTATTCTGCCTTTAGCTTTTCCTGCTCAGCTATCATCTTATTTTCAACTGTCGCCTCAAACGCATCAGAGAAATCAATGTTAACAAGCACAACTGCTACAATATTTACATAATAGTTTTCGTCAATAGCGGCCTTTATTGCTTCCTCAACCTCTGGTGAAATGTTTGAACGAGTTTCGATAATTGACATAGCAGAGTAGCTTGAAAGCACGGACTTAGCCTTTTCAGTAGCTACACTCTGAATACGGTTACCTAAAATGTTAAGAGAACCGTATTTGTTAGCAATTTCAATAGTCTTAGATGTGTCGATTTGATACTGAATGGTCATTAGAATATCCATAGTCTGCGCATCCTTAGAATACGCAGCAGTTGAAATTTCAACATTTTGAACCTTTGCATCATAATAATTATATGATTCAGTTAACCAAAAATCAAAATATGTACCTGCGCTTCTGACATTTCTAGCCTCTCCAAGATGCTTAACTACAGCAACCTCACCTGTATCAACTGTGTGAAAGCTGCCCGGAATTAAAATTAAAGCTACCAACAATGCGCAAGCAACACCTGTAGCTATCTTACTTGTTAGGGAAAAGGTTTTCTCCTTAGCTTTTTTGTTCTTCTTGCTTTGTAGGGCTATTATTGTGATTGAAATAACAATTCCAATGATTAATAAAACGGCTATTATTGCACCAATATTCATAAAATTTCCTCCTTGTTTTGTGCTGTATTCATTATAAAACAAATTAGATTAATTGTCAATAAAACTGAATAAAAATTATTCATTTTCGGCTTTTGCCTTTATTCATTGAAAACAATTTTAAATGTTGACATATCAACCAATATCGTTTAGTTATCTAACAATTTTTGTGAATAATGCACAATTAATATAGGTGCTTGTCTAAAATGAAAAATATCCACGCGTTGTGTGGTTAAATGAACAAAATCGTGGAAAAGTCCGTGGAAAACGTGCAAAACTCCAAGCAATATCGGTGGCTTTTCCACTTTTCCACGCAGAAGCTCCGTGGAAAAGTGGAAAATCACCTCTTCAATTTATTCAAATGCCAAAAATCGACTTGTAGAATTTTGAAAAAAACAAAAATTCATCTTGACAAAAAAATATTCATCAAAACCATGAATAAACATAGTCTTGATGAATGAAAAAGACAAATTGCACAAAAAACTATTCATATTTAAAGAACAAAAATGCGAAGCCATTTAGAATAAACACAGATATAATAATACAATCAAGCATATATGTTGTATCAACCTGCTCTCTCGGAATTTCTCCCAAATAAGCGCCTAGCTCCAGCTTGAGTGCAAAAAAAGAGCAAAGTATTGTAAATATGTATAATGCTTTCAAAACAAGAAAAATAATTTTTTTATCCCTATCACTCAATAAAATCCCTCCTGATAAAATATAAATCCTACATAAAAAATTTTAGCATATTAGTATATATATTACAAGGCGTAATAATTTCCAATTATGTTATTTGTAAGAAAGTCTTAATTAATTGTCTAAAAAAGTTAACATAAAAATTTTTTACACCTTGTACTACAAGGCTCGACAGAATTTTGCAGAGATATTTATTTTTCTGTATGGTAGAATTATTAAAAAACCACGGGGGTAAATATGAAAAACAAAATTTGCAAAAGAAGAACAAAGAAAATTACATCTGACATAGTTGAACGCTATGAGCTTAAGCTGGAAAATGGAGTATACGGAATTTTATGCACTGAATATGACAAAATAAACGGCACTAGTAAATGTGAGGAAATAAGACACATAACTGCCGATAAAAGAAAAGCCAATAAGCTATATGCGCTTTTGGTTAGATATGGAGCCTGTGCAGGCACGATAAAGGACATAATTGAGGACCAAATGTGTTGAAATTCTGAACAACCGCTGAAAAAAGCGGTTTTTTCTTTTATTCTCTTGCAATTTTAATTTTTTTATTGTATTATATATGTTGCATTATAATAGCTTGACTTTTTATATAATATAGAGGATAATGATTTTGGAAAATAAGATTGAAAGAGCCATCAAGCAATACGAAATGGATGCTATTTTTGATGGCGCAATAATAGGTTTTTCCGGCGGTGCCGATTCTAGCGCGATACTTCACTATCTATCAAAGAGAACAAAAAAGCTTTTAGCCGTTCATATCAATCATATGATAAGAGGCGAGGAAGCATTAAGAGATGAATTTTTTTGCAAAAATATGTGCAAAAAATATGGTGTAAAATTCTTATCATATCGAGTTGATATTCCTTTACTTGCAGAGGAAAGAAAGCAAGGACTTGAGGAAACAGCAAGAGAAGAAAGATATAAAATATTTAATAAAATTATTTCTCAAAATGGCGATTATAAATGTATTGTAACTGCGCATAATGCAAACGATAATGCAGAAACAGTAATTTTTAATTTATCCCGTGGCAGCGGAGCGAGAGGAATAGCAGGAATAAAGCCGGTTATTAATAATATCGTTCGTCCGTTAATATATTGCTCTAAGGAGGAAATACTTGAATATTGCAAGGAAAACTCTATAAGCTACGTAAACGACTCCACTAATCTGGATACCGACTACACTCGTAATTATATAAGACACGAGGTTGTCCCAATGCTGGAAAAAATCAACCCATCATTTTTAGATTCCTGCATCAGAATGGGCGAATTACTTCGTGACGACGAAAAATATCTACAATCAGTTTGTGACAAAATAATCGAAGAAAACAGAATTAAAACACGAATAAATACAGAGCTATTTATAAGTCAGGAAAGACCGATAGCATCAAGATTGCTTATGCATCTATGCAAGGAAACATTAGACAGAAAGGCAATTGACGCTTGTCTGAAGCTTGCAAAATACGGCAAGGTAGGACAATATATAAATCTACCAAATAAGCTATCCTTTAAAAAGGAAAGAGGCTATGTAAAATTTGTTAAAACAGAGCTTCTTACAAAAACTAAATATAATATCACTCTAAAGGAAGGCTTAAATTATATAGAGCAAATAAATATGGTTATTTCCCTAAATAGCGATATGCTTCCTGAAACCAAATATGAGCTTGTTGAAACAGTGAAGCTAAAATCTGAGGGCAAGCTGTATGTAAGAAGCAAGGCTGACGGCGACAAGATGATACAAGGAAAAATGACCAAAAAGCTAAAAACAATATTTTGTGATAAGCATATTCCGTCACATCACCGTGATAAAATTCCGCTGGTTTGCGACGATAAGGGTATTTTGTATATTCCAACAATAGCAGTGCGAGATGGAGCAAATGGGAAAAATGCAGAAGCACTTATAAAGATTTACCAAAAAGTCGATAATCAAATTATATAGTAAATTCATAAAACGGAGGTCTTAATGAAGAAAAAAAGCAACATACTAACACTTCTATTTTATTTTGTAATAATCGGAGCAATAATATTTGGAATTTCAATGCTTCTAACACAAAAGAACGAGGAAGAGAAATTCACCTACGACGATATGGTTGCAATGTTTGAGGAAAACAGGGTTTATGGCTATGCAAGAAACATAAATAAATATACCGTTCTCGTTTTTGAAACCAAGGAGGATTGGGACAAATATTTTGATGATGACAATAAAACAAAAGCAAGCTATAAAACAGCAAAATTGACTTATGAGGAATATGATTCCTTCTTCGGAGTTAATGCAGGCTATAAAAACAGTATCTTGTCTGCAATTCAAGATGAGCTGAATGCAACAGAGGAAGGCTCAATGCTTGAAAAAACATATTCAGCCGACCTAAAGCAGCAATCAATGTTTATGCAATATCTACCAATAATTATAGTAGTTGTAATTTTTGGTATCATTATGTTTGTAATGATGCGTCAGCAGGGTGGCGGAAAAATGGGTGGCTTTGGAAAATCTAAGGCTGTTCAAGCACCGACAAAGGCAGTTACCTTTGAGGATGTAGCAGGCGCAGACGAGGAAAAGGAAGAATTGAAGGAGGTAGTTGAATACCTTCGTAACCCATCAAAATTCACACACCTAGGCGCAAAAATTCCACACGGTGTGCTTTTAGTAGGCCCTCCGGGTACAGGTAAAACATTACTTGCAAAGGCAGTAGCAGGCGAGGCAGGCGTTCCGTTCTTCTCAATGTCAGGCTCGGACTTTGTTGAATTATATGTAGGTGTAGGCGCATCCCGTGTAAGAGATTTATTTGAACAAGCAAGGAAATCACCGGCTGCAATTATCTTTATTGACGAAATTGATGCAGTAGGTCGTCAAAGAGGTGCGGGCTTAGGCGGAGGACATGACGAAAGAGAGCAAACACTTAACCAGCTGCTTGTTGAAATGGATGGCTTTAGCGGACATTCCGGTATTATCGTAATGGCAGCAACTAACCGTCCTGATATTCTTGACTCTGCACTTTTAAGACCGGGTCGTTTTGATAGACAAATTACCATAGGCTATCCTGATTTAACAGGAAGAGAAGCTATTTTGAATGTTCACGCAAAGGGCAAGCCATTTGAGGAAACAGTAGATTTCCACAAGATTGCGCAAACAACAGTGGGCTTTACAGGTGCAGACCTTGCTAACCTACTTAACGAGGCAGCGCTTTTAGCTGCAAGACGCTCAAAAACATTAATCGGCATGAGCGAAATTGAGGATTCATGGATTAAGGTATCTATGGGAACTCAAAAGAAGAGCAGAATGACCGAAAAGGAAAAATATAACACAGCTATTCACGAGGCGGGTCACGCAATACTTGCGCACATTCTACCAAAGCTGGACCCGGTAAGATTAATTACTATTATACCAAGCGGCAGAGCATTAGGCTTTACCTTTACCCCACCAACAGAGGATAAGTATAGCGAATCCAAGCAGGAAATGCTGGAGGAAATCACAATGGCTCTCGGTGGCAGAGTTGCTGAGGAAATTATGTTTGGTGACTACACAGGCGGAGCATCAGGTGATATTCAAAGCGTAACCCAAATAGCGCGTAAAATGGTAACCGTTTACGGTATGAGCGAGGAATTAGGCACAATTCGCTATGGCTCACAGCATAACGAGGTATTCCTAGGCAGAGATTTTGGTACAACTCCAGACTATTCCGAAACAACAGCAGCAAAGATAGATTCCGAAATTAAGCGCATTGTTGACGAATGCTATAAGAGAGCATATGAGCTACTAACGCAATATAAGGAAAAGCTTATATTTGTTGCAGATTTCTTAGTTCGTAACGAGTCAATGGACGAGGAGCAGTTCGCTTACGCTATGGATAATGATGTAACTATGGAGGAGGTTGAAGCCCTGGTTACAGAAAAGAAGCGCAGAAGCGAGGAGGAAAACAAAAGAAGAGCTGAAAGACTCGCAGAGGAAAAGCGCTTAGCCGAGGAGGAGCGTCACCGTCTTGAAAGAGAGCTGGGGCTTCTTGATGACGATGAGCCTGTTGCAAAGCTTGAGAAAGCAGATGAAAACACGGAGGAAGCACTGGAAAGCACTCAAGACGAAAGCGCACAAGAAGAAAATATAGCTGACGAAGCATCGGACAAAAACGACTAACACCAAGCACAGGCACTTGCCTGTGCTTCTGTTATCTATAGAAATATATTAGTATATATTAATTGTAGAAAAGCAAATTGTTTAAACAACTAAAATACAATAGTCAATTTGCACAAATAACATATATATTAATTGTGCATTTATCCAAAAAATCAACAAGTCTATTGACTTTAAAAGAAATATATAATATAATAATGTCGTAACAAAATCTCAATTAAAAGGAGAAGAATATGAAAAAAAGAGTATTGTTATTAGTTCTTGCTGTGCTAGCTCTTATGTTTGTTCTTGTATCTTGCGGACACAAGCATGATTTCAAGCAATCAGAGGTTATTACAGAAGCAACATGTGACGCTGCCGGAAAAGCAAAGTTTGTTTGCGAATGTGGCGAATCAGAGGAAAGAGAGATTGCTGCTAAGGGCCATACATTTGGCGAGGAGCAAGTAAAAGAGCCAACCTGTTGGGATGACGGATATACATATAAGGTATGTTCAGTTTGTAACGCAGAAAGCGAGCCAACAAACATTGTTAAGGCGGATTCAAAGTATCATAAGTTTGACAAGTTAAAGGTTACTAAAGAGCCAACATGTATTTCTAGTGGTGAAAAGCAAATGGTATGCTCAGTCTGTAACACACCAGACCCTAATGGTAGCATAGAACTTATTGCCGCTCTCGGCCATGACTACAAGAAAACAGAAAAACAGGCAACATGTAGTGAAGAGGGCTTGATCACAGAAATATGCAATAACTGTGGCGCTCCTGGACCAGATAATAATAAAGTAATCGAAAAGCTATCACACACAAAAGAGGCTATAGGTGACGAGGTACCTGCTACTTGTAATGAAGCGGGCTATCAAAGCTATAGGTGTACAGTTTGTGGTACAACATGGAATGTTGAAACATCACCAGCTCTTGGCCACGACATTGACACAGATAACAAGCTATATCAAGAGCCAACATGCTTACTTGATGGCTATAACTATTATGCATGTACAAGATGTGATTATAGAGATAGAGAGATTGGCATTAACGGCGAGGCTCTTGGTCACGATTACGATTATGTAACTGAAGGCTTTATAATCGTTGTTGATGCAACATGTATTACAGATGGTTCTATTACACCAATTTGTAAGAGATGTAATGAAATATTAACTGCTGAGGTTAAGGTAGTTGAGGCAACAGGTGATCACTTTACATCTGACAAGGCAATCGACTCTAAGGAAGCAACATGTCACGAGGCCGCTTATGTTGAATATCAATGTACAGCTGACGATGCATGTACCGCAACCGAAAAGAGATATAGCGGTGAAAAGCTTGAGCATAATCTTGTATTTATCAAGACTGTTGCTCCAAAGTGTAACGCTCCTGGATATGATCTCTATGTATGTACGCTTTGTGAAGAAAACAATACAGAAACAAGCAAATGTACGCTTGGATGCGTAGAGCACAGAAACGAAAAAATTGTTCCACATCAGCCAACAATAAATAAGACAAAGGATGCAGAGGGCAATCCAATTGAGTTTGTTCCTGCAACATGTATTAAGAACGCTTATACAATTTGGGAATGTGGCGACTGTTCACAAGAATGGATATATACATACACAGTTGAAGAGAAGCCTCTAATGCAGCATGGTGTTGGTGTTGACGGAAATGATTGCTGGCAGCCTACAAACACGGTAGTTGCTCCAACATGTAGCGCTGAGGGCTATACAATTTACTTCTGTCCAAATGACGATGATTGTACAGAAACAACAAATAAGGACTTCACAAGAAAAACTGAGCATCCATTTACAGAATACATTGACGGTCGTTTGGTATGCTCCGCATGCAATGTTACATATAGAGACATTACAACATACATTGACAAGGCTGTAGATTCAGGCGAGCTTGAAATTGATGATAATACAAAGCTTGATTGGGAGCTTAAGGGTTACGAAAATCCAAAGGATCCAACTGCACTGGTAGCAAATACAGCATATGTATATGAGGTAAAGGATGGCGCACTTGATATTTCAGGTGGTATCATTAAGCTATCAAGCGAAAATGAAGCAACATATACAATAGTTGTTGAGTATGGCGATGGCGAAACAAAGACATATAACGTTGATTCTGCTAAGGCATACTTTGACCTCTATGAAAATAGCAAGGTAACAAAGGTTACAATCACAGCAACAGCTGACGCAACAGTAAGTCTATATGCTTACGAGGGCTAATAACTAAATATAAAAGAACCCGAATTTCGGGTTCTTTTTGTTTATGTCTAATGAATAATTATACATTAAATATAAATAAATACAAAAATTATTCACTGCTACTTGACAAATTAATACCATAGGTTTATAATATAATATTATAAAAAATTAATGTATATAGAGGACAAAATGAACGAGCTTGAAATTGCAAGAAAAATAATAAATGAGGTAGACAAGGAAATGGCAGTCCTTTTTGAAAAAAGGATGGGTGCAGCAAGTCTAGTGGCAAAATATAAAAAAGAGCACGGTCTTTCAATTCTTGACTCCTCTCGTGAAAAGGAAGTAATTAAAAATAACTCTGAATATATTACTAATAATGAAATCAAGGAATACTATGTTAAATTTCTTGAGTATAATATGGAGCTATCCCGTAATTATCAATCAAGATTAAATGAGGGAATGAAGGTTGCTTATTCAGGCGTTGAGGGTGCATTTGCATACATAGCAGCAAAAAGAATGTTTCCAAACGCTAATTTGCTTGCATATCCAAGCTTCGAGGAAGCATATAAGGCAGTTGAGGACGGAGTGTGTGATTCCTGTGTATTGCCTATAGAAAATAGCTTTGCAGGCGATGTTGGCACTGTAATGGACCTTATTTTCTCAGGAAGTCTATATATAAATCAAGTAACAGATTTGGCTGTAGAGCATAATTTGCTTGTAAATGAGGGCGCAACTATTGAAACTATTAAGCAGGTTGTAAGCCATCCGCAAGCATTATCTCAATGCAGTACATATATTTCAAAGCATAATTTTGAAGCAAAACCGTATACAAATACAGCCTTATCAGCTAAGCTGGTTAAGGAAAGCGGAAGCCTGGAAATTGCAGCAATCGCATCTGACGAAACTGCAAGAATATTTGGACTTAAAATCTTAGAGAGCAAAATTAACGAAAGCAGAAATAATACAACTCGCTTTGGAGCTTTTTCTCGTGTTCAAAACGATATGTTGAGCAAAAAGAGAAATATGAACGACCATTTTATTCTTGTTTTCACGGTTAAAAATGAAGCGGGCGCGCTAGCGAAAACTCTTGATATTATAGGCGCTCACGGCTTTAATATGAGAAATCTTCGCTCTCGTCCTATGAAGGAGCTTTTATGGAGCTACTATTTCTATATCGAGGCTGACGGAAATATCAATACACAGGACGGCAAGGATATGCTAAGAGAGCTTGGCGCTACCTGTGATAGATTAAAGCTGGCAGGAACATACAATTCAGGAAATTAAGAGGAATTTAGAATGATTATACCATTAAATTTAGGCGAGCAAAGCTATAATATATTGCTTGAAAGAGACTCATTAAATAAAGCATCAAGCTACCTAAATCTGAATAGAAAATGCCTGATAGTAACAGATAGTGGTGTGCCATCACAGTATGCTAATTCTATCAAGGAGCAAGCAAAAGAGGGGCATATTGTTACAATTCCACAGGGAGAGGCTAGTAAAAATTTTGATAGCTATAAAATGCTTCTTGCTTATATGGTGGAAAATTCCTTTACCCGTACAGATTGTGTTGTTGCAGTAGGTGGTGGAGTTGTGGGAGATTTAAGTGGCTTTGTAGCATCAAGCTATATGCGCGGAGTTGATTTTTATAATATTCCAACCACACTTCTATCACAGGTTGACTCCTCTATTGGAGGAAAGGTTGCAATAGATTTTAACGGTGTAAAAAATATAATAGGCGCATTTTATCAGCCAAAATCAGTATTAATAGACTCAAATACACTAAAAACATTAGATAAAAGGCAGGTAAGCGCAGGACTTTGCGAGGCAATTAAAATGGCTTCAACAAGCGACAAGGAGCTATTTGAGCTTATAGAAAATAGCACGAGCCTTGATAACGATATTGATACAATAATCGAAAAAGCGCTGCTGATAAAGAAAAATGTAGTAGAAATTGACCCTAAGGAAAAGGGACTTCGCAGGGTTTTAAATTTTGGACACACTATAGGACACGCAATTGAAAGCGATAATAATTTAGGTGGGCTTTTACACGGTGAATGTGTAGCGCTTGGTATGCTTCCGATGTGTAGCGAGGATGTAAGACAAAGACTAATTCCGGTTCTAAAAAAATATTCACTTCCAACAAATGTAGATTGCAACACAGACACCTTAATTTCATACATTACCCACGATAAAAAAGCAAAGGGCAACAAGATTACAGTTATTTATGTAAATGAAATTGGTAGCTTTGAAATGCGTGAAATTGAAATTGAGGAAATGAGAAATTATATAAACGGAGGTATTTTATAATGAAAAATACATTCGGACAAAGCGTAAGCGTAACAGTGTTTGGCGAAAGCCACGGACAAGCAATAGGCGCAGTAATTGACGGGCTTGCCCCGGGCATTGAGGTTGATACAGATTTTATAGATTTTCAATTGTCTAGACGCAGACCGCAGGGAAAAACAGACACTCCTAGGGTTGAAAAGGATAATTACCAAATAGTAAGCGGTGTTTTTGAGGGCAAAACCACAGGCACACCAATTTGTATCATAATCCCAAATGAAAATACAAAAAGCAAGGACTATTCTAAAACAAGAAGCATAGCTCGCCCAGCTCACGCAGATTATACTGCATACTGTAAATATCACGGATACGAGGACTATCGCGGTGGCGGACATTTTTCAGGCAGAATAACTGCATCACTTGTGGCAAGTGGCGCAATTGCAATAAAGGCACTCCAAAAGCTAAATATAAAAATAGGAACACATATTCTGAAATGTGCTAATGTAAGCGACAGAGAATTTGAAAATATTGACACAGATATTGATATTTTAAGCAAAAAAGCATTTCCTGTACTAGAAAACTGTGAAAATGAAATGATAGAAAAAATCACCGAGGCAAGAAGCCAAAGGGATAGCGTTGGTGGAATTTTGCAAACTGCAATTATAGGTATGCCATCAGGCGTTGGCGAGCCTTGGTTTGATAGTGTCGAAAGCGTTTTATCCCACGCACTGTTTAGCATAGGCGGAGTAAAGGGTATAGAGTTTGGCGCAGGCTTTAAGCTTGCTGATATGCTAGGAAGCCAAGCAAACGATGATTTTGAAATCGTTGATGGCAAAATCACAACAAAAACAAACAATAACGGTGGAATTAACGGTGGAATTACAAACGGAATGCCAATATTATTTAATCTTGCTGTAAAGCCAACACCGTCAATTGCAAAAGAGCAACAAACAGTAGATTTTATATCGGGGGAAAATACATCTATAAGCATTGAAGGAAGACACGACCCGGCTATAATAAGACGAGCCTGCGTTGTAGTTGATAGCGTATGCGCGCTTGCACTTTGCGATATGCTTGCTCAAAGATATGGCACAGATGTATTCATAAAGGGAATAAATTAATGAAATACGGACTAATAGGAGAGCATTTAACACATAGCTTTTCAAAGATAATACACGAAGAAATAGGCGACTATGTGTACGAAATTAAGGAAATAGAGCCTGAAAGCGTTGATAGCTTTATGAAAGCAAAGGACTTTTTAGCTATCAATGTTACAATTCCATACAAGGAAACAGTAATACCTTATCTTGACTATATAGACGATAGCGCAAAAAAGATAGGCGCAGTAAATACCGTTGTAAACAAGAATGGAACACTGTATGGCTATAATACAGACTATTCCGGAATGAAAGCGTTAGCCCTAAAAATAGGTCTTGAAATTAAGGGGAAAAAGGTGTTGATTATTGGCACAGGCGGTACATCAAAAACTGCAACAGCAGTAGTAACCGATATGGGTGCTAGAGAAATTATTTATGTATCAAATATCAAGGTTGAGGGTGCATATTCATATGAAGAGGTTTATGCAAATCATACCGATGCGGAAATTATCTTTAACACCTCACCCGTAGGAATGTATCCTAAAAACGATGGAACACCTATTGACTTATCTAAGCTTCCTAAGCTGGAGGGGCTACTTGATGTAGTATATAATCCTATTAGAACTAATTTAGTTATAGAAGCACAAAGGCTAGGCATTAAGGCTGAGGGTGGACTATATATGCTAGGCGCACAGGCAGTGTATGCATATGAGCATTTTATGGCGACAAGTGTGGATAAAACCCTATGTGATAGCATTTTTAATAAGGTTTTAGCGGAAAAGGACAATATTATTTTGACAGGAATGCCTTCCTCAGGCAAAACAACTATAGGCAAGCTTCTTGCCGAAAAAACAGGTAAGACCTTCGTTGATACAGATGATGAGATTGTAAAGAAAATAGGAATGGATATTCCATCTTATTTTGCAAAATATGGCGAAGCAGAATTCAGAAAGGCTGAAAGCGAGGTAATTATGGAAATTTCTCCTAAAAATTCCTTAATCATAGCCACAGGTGGCGGTGCAATTCTAAATTACGATAACATTAGACGGCTAAAACAAAACGGAAAAATCTATTTTCTTGATAGATGCTTAGATAAGCTGATGCCAACAAGCGATAGACCCTTATCAAGTGATATAAATGCACTTAAGAAAAGATACGACGAAAGGTATCCAATTTATAAAGCAACCTGTGATATACAGGTTGACGGAAACGGAGCACCTGATGAGGTAGCCGACTTAATATACGGAGAATACCGGAAATGAAAATTTTAGTTTTAAATGGCCCTAATATCAACTTTTTAGGCATAAGAGAGCCGCAGATTTACGGAAGCCAAACTTATCAAAATTTAATAGATAAAATTTCTGCCTATTGCAAGGAAAAGTCCGTTGATGTGTCGTTTTTTCAGTCAAATCACGAGGGCGCTTTAGTTGATGCAATTCAACAGGCTTACTTTGATAAGGTTGACGGAATAGTATTTAATCCTGCCGCCTATACACATACAAGCATTGCGATTTTAGACGCAGTAAAGGCAGTGTCCATACCAACTGTTGAGGTTCATATTTCAAGGGTTGAAGCAAGGGATGATTTCCGTCAAATCAGCTACATAAGACAGGTGGCAATAGAAACAATAACAGGCAAGGGCTTCGATGGCTATTTAGAGGCTATTGATGTATTATTAAATCAAAATGAAAGTAAAAATTGAACCAAGCATAGCAAGGGGCGAAATTGAAGCCCCACCCTCAAAAAGCTATGCTCATAGATTATTAATTTGCTCAGCACTGGCTAATGGTGTGAGCACAGTTAAGGGAATAATTAATAGCAAGGATATGGAAGCAACCTTGAATTGCATTTCAGCCTTAGGCGTGTCCTTTAATTGCGAAAATGATACAGTTACAGTAAATAGTGATGGCTTGCACAAGAATAATGATGCAGCAAAATTTTATTGTAACGAAAGTGGAAGCACATTAAGGTTTTTTATCCCAATTGCGCTTGCGTGTGGTGGAATAAACGAGTTTTATGGCACTGAAAGGCTTTTATCCCGTGGACTTGAGGTTTACGAGGATATATGTAAAAAACAGGGGATATCTATTGAAAAATGCAAGGAAAAGGTTGTATTTAACGGTCAGCTACAGCCGGATACCTTTAATGTCAGAGGAGATATAAGCAGTCAATTTATAACGGGCTTGCTTTTTGCACTGCCATTACTTAATGGTGATAGCGTAATAAATATAACCACTAACCTTGAAAGTGCAGGCTATGTTGACATAACACTGGACACCTTAAAGCAATTCGGCATAGAAATTAAAAGAGATAATAACACCTTCTATATAAAAGGAAATCAAAAATATCAAAGTGCAAGCGTAGTGGTTGAGGGCGATATGTCAAACTCGGCATTTTTAGACGCATTTAATATTTTAGGCGGGGATGTGTCTGTTTTAGGCTTAAATCCGCTGTCAAAGCAGGCAGATAGCGTATATGCGCCAATGATGGTAAATTTAAAATATACATCACCCACTCTTGATTTATCAAGCTGTCCGGACTTAGCGCCTATCCTTTTTGCAATTTCAGCAACACAAAACGGCGCAGAATTTACAGGAACAAAAAGACTTAAAATCAAGGAAAGCGACAGAGCCACAGCAATGGCACAGGAGCTTAAAAAGTTCGGCATTAAGGTTGATGTTTATGAAAATTCTGTAATAGTTCATAAGGGCGAATTGACAAAGCCAACAGAAATGCTATACGGACATAACGACCATAGAATAGTAATGGCACTTTCCGTAATTTCCTCAATTTACGGTGGAGAGCTTGATGGCTGCGAATCAGTTTCAAAAAGCTATCCTGATTTCTTTGAGGATATTAAAAAATTGGGAATTAAGTGCGAGGTGACAGAATGAAAATAATAAATGATGTAAAGTTTTTAATAGTGGGCTTAGGTCTTATCGGCGGTAGCTATGCACAAGCGCTAACCGACCTTGGCTATGAGGTAGGAGCAATCACTCGCTCACAGTCCTCAATCGACTATGCTATAGAAAATAAGCTAATAGCCCACGGCACAACCGAAATTACTGAGGACTATGTAAGTAAATTTGATGTAGTTGTTTTCGCACTGTATCCAAAGGTGCTTGTGAAATGGATTGAGGACAATCAAGCATATTTTAAAAAGGGCGCGCTTATAACAGATGTAACAGGTGTTAAAGGGCCTGTGGTCTATAAAATCCAAGACATACTAAGAAAGGATCTTGAATTTGTAGGCGCTCACCCGATGGCAGGTAAAGAGGTTTACGGTGTACAAAACGCCGATAAATCAATCTTTAGAAATGCAAACTATATTGTAACCCCAACAGAAAAAAATACAAAAGAAGCAATTGAGGAATGTAAGCAGCTAGGCAAAATCCTCGGCTTTAAAACAATAGCCGAGCTAAGCCCAGAGGAGCACGATGAAATGATAGGCTTTCTATCTCAGCTAACTCACTGTATTGCAGTATCTCTTATGACCTGTAAGGATTCTGAAAACCTGGTTGACTACACGGGTGACTCCTTCAGAGACCTTACAAGAATTGCAAAAATTAATGAAGAAATGTGGAGCGAGCTGTTCCTTTTAAATAAAAAGGAATTGCTTTCACAAATGGATTTATTTATGGATAAATTCAAATCCTTGCGTGACTCAATAGAAAATGAGGACAAGGAACAAATGAAGGATATAATGAGACTATCGACTAAGCGCCGTAGCCTCTTTGATAAAAAATAACTAGCAAAACAAGGAGAAATGAAGCTATGAATATGGACTTCAAAAGAAAATTACCAACGCCAAAGGAAGTTAAGGAAATGTATCCAATTTCCGATGAAATGGCAAAGGTAAAGGAAGAAAACGACAAGGAGATTAGGGCAATATTTACAGGTGAAAGCAAAAAGCTCGCTTTAGTTATAGGTCCTTGCTCAGCAGACAGAGAGGACGCGGTGCTTGATTATATTTCAAGACTACGCAAGGTTCAGGAGCAGGTTAAGGATAAAATTGTTATTATCCCAAGAATTTACACAAACAAGCCAAGAACAACAGGCGACGGCTATAAGGGAATGCTTCACCAGCCAAACCCAAATGAAAGCCCGGATATGCTAAAGGGCCTTATCGCAATAAGAAAGCTTCATATGAAGGCTATTGAGGAAACAGGCTTTACCTGTGCCGACGAAATGCTATACCCTGAAAACCACAGATACCTATCCGACCTACTTTCATATGTTGCAGTAGGCGCTCGTTCAGCCGAGGACCAACAGCATAGATTAACAGCAAGCGGTCTTGATATTCCTGTAGGTATGAAGAACCCAACAGGTGGCGATATTTCAGTAATGATGAACTCAATTACCGCGGGTCAGCATCCACACACCTTTATCTACCGTGGATGGGAGGTTGAGAGCAAGGGTAACCCACTAACACACGCAATTCTTCGTGGCTATGTAGATAAATACGGTCGTTCATTCCCTAACTATCACTATGAGGACCTTATCAATCTATGTGAATGCTATGCAAAAACAAATCTTGTAAACCCGGCAGTTGTAGTTGACGCAAACCACGCAAACTCAGGCAAAAAGTGGGCAGAGCAGACAAGAATTTGTAAGGAAATTCTTCATAGCACAAGACACAATAACGATGTATTCAATCTGGTTAAGGGACTTATGATTGAATCCTACATTGAGGACGGCTGTCAAAAGGCTGAAGAGGGCGTTTACGGTAAATCAATCACCGACCCATGCCTAGGCTGGGAAAAGACAGAAAAGCTAATTCTAGACCTTGCTGATCTAAGATAAAATAATACAAGAAAATACCTTTTCTACATTGAATGAACAAGCTCGTTTGTGGAAAAGGTATTTTTATTTGTTCTTTTTTCTGTATTCTAAGGGAGAAATTCCCATATGCTTTTTAAAAATCTTGCTAAAAAAGTATTGGTCCTTATATCCTACCGCCGTACCAATAGAGCTTATTTGCTTATCAGTCGCCACAAGCAGCTCACAAGCTCTACCCAGCCTTAAATCAAGTATATACTCACTTGGTGTTTTTCCCATATCTTTAGAAAATAGTGTAATAAATCTCGAATTGCTAAGCCCTTCCAATTTTGCAAGATATGGAATTTGTATTTTTTCAGTATAATTTGCGTAAATATATTTAATTGATTTTTTGAATGTACGATATCCCTCACTTTTTACTCTTTCAACAGCAATAGTTAGTAAAATTTGCTCTAATAAGCAAGACAATGAATATTGTAAAAATGGCGCATTAGTCATATATTGCTCATCCATTTTGTCAAATAAATTCTTAATTTTAGGCGAAAACTCGCCTTCTAATATATATGGATGCTCTATCGGAAATCCTAAATCTGTTAGAATTTTTTCTACATGCGAGCCTGTAAAATGAGCGCATAAATATCTTGAAGGTGGCTCACCCCAATACCTATATTTGTATTTTGGTGGATATAAAATTACAGCCCCCTTTTTTAAATGAAAAACAGTATTATTTATCTTAGTATTAAAAATACCATCTACAACATAAATTATGTAATAATCATCTCTACCTTGAGAGTTGTATGTATCATAAGCATATAAATCATTTTTAAAGCAATCGTATGAAAAATTTACAATTAAAGAATATTCGTTCGACTGCTTACTTTTTGTATTTAAAATATCAACATTTCTAAAATATAACTTTTCCAAAATTAAACACCCTCACAATTCATTAAATAGTAAAATAATACAAATTTTTGCTAAAATAATCTATTTACATAGCACTATGATAATTATAAAATATAAATGTAGGATTGTCAATGTTTAAAGCCGATATTTATAATTAAATTGAGAAAATCCACAAAAAATAAAAAAGGAGAAAAGACTATGAAAAAGCTTTTACTAACCATTGTAATTGCTCTTTTTGCAGTAATTACACTTGCATTTGCCGTGAGCGCTGAGACAATTACTGTCGTTGATGGCACTGATGATATCACACTTGGTGATTGCGTAATCGAAGGACTTAATAAAGAAATTCCTTCACCATCAAAGGGCTTTACCTTCGTTTTAGACACAGACACACAAACAGCAAAAATTACAAAATGGGCAAACTACGCTGACACAACACTAGGCGCTAGCTTTGTTATTCCATCAACAGTAACATACAATGGTGTAGAATACATAGTTACCGATTTCGATAGAGTTGCTTACGGCACTGATAATGGTCAAGGACAAACAAATCAAGGTAATTTTTTACTTGTAAGCGTGTATATTCCTGACACTGTTGTTAATATTCCTAACTCTGCATTCGATAACTGTAAGGCACTTGAATATGTATATATTGGAAATGGACTTGAAACTTGGGGACAAAAGGCATTCTATTTTGCTGGTACAACGGTAGGAAGCTACTATGTTGATGACGGAACAGGTAATAAGGTTCGAATTGAAACAACCGGCGCTAATATGGGCGATATTAAGGAGTTTGTTCTAAAATCTAAAAAAGTAACAACACTACCAAATTCAATATTCCACCATACTGAGTTTGCTGTAGACGCTTATATCGAAATGGATATTACTCAATTTACAGTATTTGAAAGCTATTGTATTTCATTGAATCCTTATGCCTTAACAAACGATCACTGGTTTAGAGGAACAGGCCTAAGATTTGATGTATTTGACATAAGAAACGCAACATCTATTGCTGACGATGCTTTCACAAACGCATATGGCGGAAATGTGATGATTTTATATGCTGAGCAAACAAAGTATTTCAACTGCGATAAAATTCGTGGCGGTAGCGCAAACTACTATAATCCTGAAACAGGTAATGATGGAACATTAATTATTATAGGTGGCGATACACCGGAAACTGCTAAAACTCTTGGTGGACCAATTTGGACATCAAATGTATATTATTGGTATGGTTCAACAATATTTATGAATGTTATTATCAAAGGCTATGTAAATGCTTACGAGGGCACAGATGGACTTGCAAACCAAAACGGTTACGGAATTGACCAGGTTGACTATTTCTTTGAATCACAGGATGCGCTCGAGCACTACATTGATTCTGTACAATCAACAGAAACACTTACAAGATATGCAAAGAATAGCAAGGGCTACTTTAATGTATGCCAAGGCAACGGCACAACAAAGGCGTATAACCTAAAATATGCAGATAGCGTTGCAACAATTGAAGAGATAACAAACGCAAGCTATATTAAAGCACCTTTAACATATAACACAATAGTGGAAGGTAAATGTACTGCTTCAAAGCTTTGTCTTGTTTGTGATACAGAGCTTGAAAAGGGCTTAGATCATGATCTAAAAACAACAGTAGCATACAAAAACGGCTATTTAAGCTCAGGCTTAAAAACAGTAGAATGCCAAAGAGAAAATTGCTCACATGTTAAGACAACAGAGCTAAATCCAGTTTTCACATTCAAGGGCTATTCTGTAAATGATGAGGCAACAGAGCTTTGTGTTGGATATTATGTAGATAATATTGCTTTAAATGAATACAATCAATACAACGAAACAAGGCTTTTCTTTGGCGTTGTTGCAACAATAATTGACGAGGGCGAGGATTTATCACTATCCTATGATAACGGAAGTGTGACAGCAAATCTTGCAAACACAGTAATAGCGCCAATTGATAGCGCTTATTCAGGCTTTGACTTTAAGCTATCAGGCTTTAAGGACTACGAAGATGGCGACACTATTAACCTGAAAGCATTAAATCTTGTTATGTGTGCATATGCATATGACGGCGACTTCTATTTTATCGGTAGCTTAGATGCAAAGGACTATTGCGAAAAGGAAGCAAGCACAATAACCTTTGAACAAATACAAAATAAAACAAACTAAACATCATAAAAGCATCGCTTAACCCAAAAGCGATGCTTTTTTATTGTAAAACGAAAACCACGCGATAGTCGTGTGGTTCAAAAAAGGCTATTGGCGATGAGCAGAAAGCAAATAAAAATTCAGCGAAGAATGACCTTGTGTCAAAGGCTCCCTTGTGTAAAGGGAGCTGTCAGCGAAGCTGACT
>JAGAJV010000172.1 GCA_017625915.1 Clostridia bacterium | reverse complement strand
CAGGAGTGATTTTACATAAGCATAACCCGGTATCATCAAAATAATATCCGCTTATATATCCCTTTACAATACATTCACGCAAACTATAAATAATCTCAGCCTCTGATTTTCCGGTCTGCATAGAAAGCATTGATACAGAAAGCATATTTTCATTTATAATTAGCTTTATAATCCTTATTAATGAGCATCTTTTTGAAAATGCTATCCAATAGAAAATACAACCGTAAAAGCCGTGCAAAAGCATAGCAATACTAATAGCCATCAAAAGGAACATTTCGTAAACGGCAGAAAGCACAATTACAGGAATGGCTACCACTGCAAAAATGCTTGTTAATAGCGCAACCCAAAACCATATAGATTTTTGTTTTTTCAGCTTTTCCATATATTCTATTTCTTTAAAGTCTTTCCAAAGCCTCCCTTGTGTAAAGGGAGGGGGACCACTTGTGGTGGAAGGATTGTTTATTTTCTTAAGGTTTTAACAAATGCTTCAATCTTTTCAAGCGCTAATGTTAAATGCTTCATTGAATATGCATATGAAATTCTTGCATAGCCCTCTCCACATTCACCAAAAGCAGTACCGGGTACAATGGCGCAATTATACTCGTGTAAAAGCCTGCTTGCAAATTCCTCGCTTGTAAGACCAAACTTGCCAATGTTAGGATAAAGGTAGAAAGCGCCCTCAGCCTCAAAGCAATCAATACCGATTTTTTTGAAGCCCTCAAGTAAAAATACACGCCTACGATTATATTCCGCACGCATAATTTCCACATCCTCGTCACCGTTGCGTAACGCCTCAACTGCTGCAAACTGTGAAACAGTAGGAGCGCACATAATGGCGAATTGATGTATCTTTAGCATCTGTCTTGCAAGTATTTCAGGAGCGCAAATATAGCCCATTCTCCAGCCTGTCATAGCATAAGCCTTAGAAAATCCGCTTGCAATAATTGTTCTTTCCTGCATACCATCAATTTGAGCAATAGAAACGTGCTTTCTGCCATATGTAAGCTCTGCATAAATCTCGTCAGATAAAATCGCAATATTAGTACCTCTTAGTACATCTGCAATTCCCTCTAATTCCTCACGGGTCAAAATTGCGCCTGTAGGGTTGTTAGGAAAAGGAAGCACTAAAAGCTTTGTCTTAGGTGTAATAGCAGCCTTTAATTCCTCGGGGGTTAATTTAAACTTGTTTTCAGCCTTGGTGTTAATATTAATAACCTTTGCTCCTAGCATAGTAGCAATAGGCTCATAGCACACAAAGGACGGACATGGCAAAATTACCTCGTCCCCGGGCTCTAATATAGCACGCATAGCTATATCAATCGCCTCACTGCCGCCAACAGTTACAATAACCTCATTTTTAGGATTGTAATCGAGCTGAAATTTTCTTTTCATATAGCTTGAAATTTCATTTCTTAAGTCAACCGTACCCGAATTTGAGGTATAGTAGGTTTTACCTTTTTCAAGGCTTTCAATAGCTGCCTCTCTTATATGCCAAGGTGTTATAAAATCAGGCTCTCCAATAGTAAGCGAAATTACATCCTTCATATCAGCAAGCATATCAAAAAATCTTCGTATGCCCGAAGGCTTTAAATCACAAACGGTTTTCGAGAGCATTTTCTCGTAATTAATCATATGTTGCCTCTTTCGTCAATATGTGCAGGGCCGTAAATTACACCCTTATCCTTGTATTTTCTTAAAACAAAATGTGTAGCAGTAGCGGTTACATATTCAATAGTAGCAAGCTTCTGTGCAACGAAATAGGCGACCTCCTTCATAGTTTTACCCTCGATAATTAATGCAAGGTCAAAGCCACCTGACATTAAATATAGAGATTGCACCTCAGGATAGTTATAAATCTTTTCAGCAATCTTGTCAAAGCCTCTGTCTCTCTGTGGCATAACCTTAACCTCGATAAGAGCACTTACATACTCTCTGTCAGTCTTGTCCCAGTCAACAATA
Organism: Clostridia bacterium; assembly: GCA_017625915.1. Classification (GTDB taxonomy): domain Bacteria; phylum Bacillota; class Clostridia; order Oscillospirales; family CAG-272; genus RGIG2000. Next base: position 3,189 of record JAGAJV010000172.1, on the reverse strand, counting down.
GCCTTATATCCAAGAACAACCCCATCCTTTTCATACTTTTCAATTATATTCTTAATTTCGCCAACCTCTTTATCAAGCATAACAGATAACTGCTCGGCAGTTAAGGTAGCATCATCCTCAAGTAATTTTAAAAGCTTATCCATAATATACTCCTTAAAATAAAGTTATCTTTAATATACCATAAAAATATAAATATGTCAATTATTTTATCATACTAAAGTAGATAATATTGCAAAATTTAATTATGTTTGCTATAATATTCTTAGACAATAACCCAAAGGAGAATATTTATGATAACTAAGAAAAATCCAGTATTAACAGGCTTTCACCCAGACCCCTGTATTTTAAGAGTAAACGAGGACTATTTCCTTGCCACCTCAACCTTTCAATGGTTTCCGGGTGTACAGCTCTATCATTCCAAGGATTTAGTAAATTGGCAGGAAATTAAATCTCCATTAAACCGTCTATCCCAGCTTGATATGCACGGAAATCCAAACTCAGGTGGAATATGGGCACCTTGCTTATCCTACTGCAACGGTACATATTACTTAATCTATACCAATGTTAAAAACTTTCACGGAATTTTCAAGGATACCCATAACTATTTAGTAACCACAAACGATATTTTCAGTGGAGAATGGAGCGAGCCAATTTATCTAAATTCAAGTGGCTTTGACCCATCGCTATTCCACGACGATGATGGCAAAAAATACCTGCTCAATATGCGTTGGGATCACCGTGTGGAATTTCACGACTTTGCAGGAATTTTAATTCAAGAATATTCCGAAAAGGAAAAAAAGCTAATAGGCGAGCCCAAAACAATCTTTAAGGGAACACCTATTGGCGCAACAGAAGCGCCACACTTATATAAAATAAATGGCTATTACTACCTAATGGTAGCCGAGGGTGGCACAATGTATAATCACGGTATAAGAATGGCGCGCTCAAGGAGTATTTTAGGACCGTATGAGGCAGATCCACAGCCGCTTTTAACAACAAGAAATAACCCGGACGAGCCAATGCAAAGAACAGGCCACGGTTCTTTAGTTATAACTCCACAAGGCGATATGTATGTGGCATACCTCTGTGGCAGACCAATCACACAAAGAAGCAGATGTATCTTAGGCAGAGAAACCTGTATAGCACAGGTGGTATGGAGTGATGATGGCTGGCTAAGACTTAAGGATGGCGGAGTGGTGCCACCAAAGGAATATTCCGTAAGTTTACCCGAGCATAAGCTTGAGCCTATCCCAGTTAAGGATACATTTAATATAAAAGAGCTACCCCCACACCTGAATACTTTAAGAATACCTCTTGACGAAATAGGCTCACTTACTGAAAGAGAAGGCTACCTTCGTCTATATGGTAACGAATCAATTACCTCTTGGAATAAGCAGTCAATGGTAGCTAGACGACTTCAGCACCATAATGCCGAAGCCACAATTAAAATGGAATTTTATCCCGAAACGCTTCAGCAAATGGCAGGACTTACAGTGTTTTATGATACATATAACTTTTTCTATCTCTATATGTCAAGCGACGAAATGGGACATAATGTGTTAAGAATATGCGTAAGAGACGGTTTAAAATTCTATAACCCACTAAATGGTGCTATTTCAATTGGCGAGCATAGCGAGGTTTACTTGCGTGCTAAAATAGACAAGCTAAAGCTCAATTTCTATTATTCCTTTGATAATATAAGCTATAATTCTATAGGCGGCGACCTTGATATAGCCTGCCTCTCCGACGAAGCCTATGGCGAAATTGGTCACGAGGGACATACAGGCACATTTATAGGTATGGCTTGTCAGGACCTAACCGGCAGCCATAAATATGCCGACTTTGAATATATAGAATATAAAGGAAAATAATAAAAATGCTATTGCGAATTTTCGCAATAGCATTTTTATTTAGTCTATATCACCGTGTTTTATATTTTTATAAATTGCAAAGGGATATACAAAAACGGATACTACCAGTCCTAAAGTAATAGCTAATATTCCACAAAGAGCTGCAAGAACAAAGCCTAAAATCCAAAATAAAAGCTTAACAGTTAAAAGCCAAATAATTCCGTCAAGGTCAAGTGTAAAAATTAAGCCCGGCATTCTAACAAAGCCCCAGCTAAAAATTTCACCAATCATTTCTCCAACAAAGTTATTATCTAAAATTAAACAAGAAATAAGAGTGAAAGCCAAAGCTCCAAGTATTCCCCAAAAGGCTAAATTAGTATAATCCCCTGTGTTTACTGATGTTACAATTCCTATTACTATAAGAATTAAAGCAGCGAGTCCACTCCAAACAAATGAATGAATGCGTCTTGTCATAAGCTCTCCTTATTAAAATGTGATTTTTTCACCAATATATGTAATAATTGTATCAACTGTAACCTTATCCTTATTTTCAATGAAAATAGGAATTAGTGTGTCATAATCTTCAAGAATTTTATCTAAATCTGCGTCAGAAACCTCAACACTGACAGTAACATCATTAGTTGCTTCCACATCGTCAATAAATGTGTCATAATTCTTTTCTTGAACAAAAATCATAGGCACCTCAATCTTATGCTCAATATATTTTTGCTCGGTTGCATCATAAGAATAAACAAACTGCGTTCTTAATTCAATGTCAAAGCGTCTTGAAAGAAGAACCTTTTTAGCTTGCCACTGAGTTGAAGAACCATTAATAAATACTTTTGCAGCTTCCTTGCCCTCTGCTGGCTGATATTTAATAGTGTTGATACCGTCAATATCCTTTAAGTTAAACCATAATGTATCATAAGTAAGCGCGGAAAGTTTTTCTTGTACCTCATAGCCTAAAAGAGCTCCTGTGTTTACATCGTAAAGCTCATTTATATAACCTGTAAAGCCAAGCATACCACTTGCTTTATTACCAATTACCGAAACATAGTCCTCGGTAATATAGAATTCAGCACAGCTTGCAACCTCGGCAGAGGAAACGGTCAAAAATTCATAAATGCTACCGCTAACATCTCCATTATCATCTCTTTCGATTGTAAACATAGCGCGTCTTACACCTAAGTATTTGATAGCAAGCTCATATGAGTTTTCAGCAATTTTGTATGTAAGAGCATTAGCATCGCCTAATTGAATTCTAACAACTCTTTCACTTGTTTCAATATCCATAGTCAAAGCGATTTGAACAGTCTGTTCACCAACCACAGGCAGCTCT
>JAGAJV010000171.1 GCA_017625915.1 Clostridia bacterium | reverse complement strand
ATCCACCAATGTAGCATTTTTATACCTCCTTAAAGTATTTCGGCGAATTTTGTAAAAAATTATCTAGAAATTATATGTACAAAGCATATAAGCTCGCCGAAAGGCTCATAACGCCAAATTTCTACATAATATAATTTTATAATATATATTCAATAATGTCAAGACATATTTTAAAGTTTTATTAAATAATATTGACAAAAATGTGGTTTAGGTACTATAATTGGTATTAGTGACCAGTTGCTAATGGCTGATAGCTGTGGCTCTTTTATGAATGGATTGCTTTGCATTACTAACCACTAGCCACTAGCCACTAACCGAACGAAGTGAGGTATAAAAATGATAAACGAATTTTTAACAAAACTAAATGGCGGAGCATTACTTACAGCGGTTAAGCCGAACGGCGAAATTAACACAATGACAGTATCCTGGGGAGGTGTCGGCATTTTGTGGGGGAAGCAGGTCGCGTTTATATTTGTACGCCCACAAAGATACACATTTTCCTTTACTGAGGGTGAGTGTAAAATGTCACTTAGCTTTTTTGACGGGAGTAAAAAGGATATTTTAACCTTTTGCGGAACAAAATCAGGCAGAGATATTGACAAAATAACGGAGTGTGGGTTAAAATATACATTAGAAAACGGCTACCCTGTGTTTGAGAAAGCTATATATACCTTGAAGCTAAGTAAAATCTATAGCGACACAATAAAAAAGGACTGTTTTATCGACACAGACTCACTAAAATGGTATAAAAGTAACGATTTTCATACTATGTATATTTGCGAAATCGCAAATTAGCAGCCAACAGTCAGCTAGCTACAAAAATAAACGAATAAAATTAATTACGGACCTTTAGCTAAATTTGTAAGCCTTGTGTGGTTGGTTTATGTAAACCGCTGACCACTGGTGGCTGACCACTGACGGCTATTCGACCGTAAGGGAGAAGATTATGAAGGACGCAAGATGGATAACGAAGCAAGGCTCGGGAGCAAGCGACAATGCTACCTATTATTTTAAAAAGAGCTTTGATTTAGAGGCAGTAAGGGATGCTAAGGTTGAAATTTCAGCCCAAGCCAGATATAAGCTATATATCAATGACAGCTTTGTTGCCTGCGGACCCTGTAAGGGCACAAGAGAAAAAACATATTTTGATACAGTAGATGTAACCGAATATTTAAGGGTAGGCGAAAACCGTATTTTTGTTGAGGTTTTACAGCTCGTTTCCACCGATATGGAGGGCAAAATGTCACCAATCGAGGGAGTTATCCGTGTTGGACCTGCGCTCCTTGCATTTGAGCTTAACTGCGGGGATGTGTGCGTAAAAAGCGACGAAGGCTGGCAGGCTGCAAGGGCAGATACAATAAATCATATCAGCGCATGTAGCTGTTATTCTGCCGCTACAAGAGAAATTGTAGATTTAACTAAGGAAATCACCTACGAAAGCGCCAAGGTACAGTGTGGCATATCAAACGGTGAGGCAGACCACTATTGGTGGGGCTCAACAAACAAATGCTTTCTGTTTGAAAGACCTATTCCAATGCTTGACTTTAAGGATAAAACCGATATAGTTAAGTTTGATGGCGAGCTTTTTGAGGCTGACTATTTAACCTTTGGCTTCCCAAAATTCAAAATCAGTGGTAAGGGTACTGTAAGACTTTACTATTTTGAATGCTTTACTGAAATTCAAGGCAAGACAAATAATGTCCGTACAGACAGAAGCCTAGATTTTACCAAGGAAATGTACGACGAAATTACAGTTGACGGTGAATTTACATACGAGCCGTTTTGGTTCAGATGCTTCCGCTTCATTAAGCCTGAAATTACAGGGGATGTGTCCGTAATTCTTGAAAAAATGGTAGAGGTAAACTATCCTATGGATGTACGCACCGACTACGATTTCGGACGAAGCGACGATAATAAGCTATGGGAAATAAGCGTTCGCACATTACAAAGATGTATGCACGAAACATATGAGGATTGCCCATTCTATGAGCAGCTACAGTATTGTATGGATACATCAACCCAAATGCTCTTTAACTATCAATTAACTGATGATGACAGGCTTGCAAGAAAGGCTATGGACGATTTTGCAGCAGCGCAGCTGGCAGACGGTCTTATGCCGTCAAGAACACCGTCAGTAGGAGACCAGCATATTCCAACCTTCCAATTCTATTTTATCTTTATGGTTTATGCGCACTACATCAGATTTGGTGATAAAGCACTTGTAAGAAAGCACTTAAGAGCAATTGACGGTGTTGTTGAATGGTTTTCTAATCATATAAACGAGGATGGTGTTGTTGGACAAAGCAAATATTGGAACTTTGTTGACTGGGCTAAGCCTTGGGGATATGTTGAAAACGAAAACGACGGTGGTGTGCCTGTAGGCATAAACGGTGGCGTAATTGGCTTATATAATCCAATGATGGCATATTTCCTGCAATGTGGCGCAAAGCTAAATGCAATTTGTGGCAGATGTGATGTAGCAAATGAATATTTAGAAAAATCAGAAGTGCTTAAGAAGAACACAGAAAAGTACTTCTATGATAGTGAAAAGGGGCTATATGCAGATAATATGGAGCATACTCTATATTCACAGCATATGCAGACCTGGTGCGTGCTTTCCGGTGTTGCAACAGGCAGAAGGGCTAAGCAGATTATGAAAAATGCTCTTAACCTCGAAGCAAAAGCAACCTACGCATTTGCATATTTCTACTTCAGAGCACTTGAAATTTGCGGTCTTTACGACTACACCGAGGAAATGATGAATAGCTATCGTCATCTGCTTGAGCTAAATTGTACAACAGTGCCGGAAACACCTGAGTATTCAAGAAGCGATTGTCACGCGTGGGGCGCACTTGCAATCTATGAATTTTCAGCCACGGTCCTAGGCGTTCGTACCGATAATGTAGCAGAAAAATCAATCTCAATCAAGCCATATATTAAGGGCAGAGATAAGGCAAGCGGAACAGTATCCACAATTGGCGGTGATGTTTATGTATCCTGGAAAAAGACAGGCAAGAAATTTGAAATCACAGTCAAGAGCGACGACGGAGTTAAAAAGACAATCTATATGCCCGACGGACAAATTTATGTTACCTCCGTTAGCGGTCTAACGCTTGATTGCGTATTGAAAAAATAACGAGTTATTTTTGAGCCGTCAGCCGTTAGCCGGCTAGATAAAGTTAAAGAATTTAAATAAATTATGGTCTTTTAGTTTAAGGCAAGATGGAGTGTTAATGTGGACAGAGCAAATTTGCTAACCACTGACTGCTGACAGCTGGTAGCTATTTCGACCGAAGGGAGAATAAATAATGAAAATAGCACTAATAGCACACGATAAGAAAAAGGACGATATGATAAGACTCGCCATAAAGTACCAAGAAACATTAGCAAGCCACGAGCTATACGCAACAGGTACAACAGGCACACTTGTAATGGGTGAAACAGGTCTTAAAATTAAAAGAATGAAGAGCGGACCTCTTGGCGGTGACCAACAAATCGGCTCAATGGTAGCAGAGGGCAAGCTTGATTTAATAGTTTTCCTTCGTGACCCCCTAACCTCGCAGCCACACGAGCCTGATGTATCAGCTCTGCTTCGCTTATGCGATGTACAGTCAATTCCGCTAGCAACAAATGTTAAGAGCGCGGAAATAATGCTTGAGGCTGTTAAGGACAAGAAAATTTGAAATTATAACAAAAAGCACCGAGCCGGGCAACTCGGTGCTTTGCTTAGCACATATTTATACCAAGAGAGGAAATGGTATAGTGTTAAGCTATTTTTATATTAGCACAAAAAATTTATAATGTCAACAAAAATAATTGTAACACAATTAATATAATTGTAAAGCATTGTGTAAAACTAATCGTAATACATTTATACTAATTATATAAAGAGTATGAGGTATTTTATGATTGAGAGAGATGTTGGCAAGCGTATTCAGGGGCTTCGTAAAAAGAAAAAATTAACACAGGCAGAGCTAGCTGAAAGACTAGGACTAAGCACAAACCACATGTCTGCCTTAGAGCGAGGACAGTATAATATTAAGCTAGAGCTGCTTGTGCATATAATGAATGAGCTTGAATGTACAGCAGACGATTTGTTTTGCGATTCAATAAAATGTGGCTACAAAAACAAGACTAGCCGACTAAACGACCAAATAGAAAAGCTACCACAAGACGAGCAGGACAGGCTTTTTGAAATCATTGAAGCATTTATAAAAACATCACGAAAAAGATAATCCTATTTTCAATCAAATTTTAAACAATAAAAATCTAGCACAAATTGTGCTAGATTTATTTTTGTAATGTGAAGCTGCTTCGCATTGTATCCGCTAATTGCTGGCTGCTAGCGGCTGACGGCTATTCTACGATTACAGTTCCGTCGGCTTCAACAGTAATCTTGTCACCTGTTTTGATCGTTTCTAAAAACTCGTCGCCAAGGGAGTCGATAACAGGCATTTTTGCGCCACCCTCCAGCCAAACATCGGCAAGAATTACGCCTGCGCCCGCAAGGGAGTCAATAGGCTTGGAAAATAGCATACAAGCAGGCTGACGGCGCATAGAGCAAGCGCAATAGAGCACAAGACCGCCTGTTGTTGAGCCTATAGTTTGAGGAATACAAAGAGACTTGCCCGCCATTTCCTTATTATATAAATCCGGATTGCTTTGGTCGCCACAGGTAACCTTTT
>JAGAJV010000170.1 GCA_017625915.1 Clostridia bacterium | reverse complement strand
GTTTGAAACAATCGAAAACGGAAATTTAAAATATGATGATGTATTAACAGTGAGTGAATATGCAGCATCAATGGGTGGATCACAGGTTTTTTTAGAGCCAGGAGAAACAATGGAAGTAGAAGAACTATTAAAATGCGTAATTATTGCATCTGCAAACGATGCCGCACTAACATTAGCTGAGCATATAGCAGGCAGCGAGGAAGCTTTTGTGGATATGATGAACAAAAGAGCATATGAGCTTAAAATGAAAAACACTCATTTTGAAAATGTAACAGGTCTTGATGATGATGTAACTAATCATTTAACTACCGCTTATGATATAGCGCTTATGTCTAGAGAGCTCATTAAGCACCAAAAGGTAAGTGAATATGCAACTATTTGGATGGACACAATAAGAGATGGTGAATTTGGTTTAACTAACACAAATAGATTAGTTAGATTTTATAAGGGAATTACAGGCTTAAAAACAGGTTCAACATCTAAGGCAGGGTTTTGTGTAAGTGCAACTGCTAAGCGTGATGGTTTAGAGCTTATCGCTGTTATAATGGGCGCAGAAAGCTCAGATATTAGAAATGCTTGTGCAACCAAACTGCTTGATTACGGTTTTGCAAATTATTCTATTTATCAAAATGAAGGTGCTAATTTAGGAACGATAAAGGTATTAGGCGGAACAAAGGATAATGTTGCCATTAAATTTGATTCATATAATTCTTTAGAAAATAAAGGTAATAAAAATAAAATTACATATGAAACAAATATAAACGAAAATATAGAAGCTCCTGTAAAAAAAGGAGATGTTGTAGGAGAGATAAAATATATGTTAAATGGAGAAATAATTGGTAAAAGTGAAATTTATTGTATAGAAAACATCAATAAAATTAGCTTCTGGGAGTTCTTTATTAGAATATTAGAAAATTTTATTCTAAAATGATATTTTTTTAACAAAAAAGTGTTGAAATTTAGCGATAGATGTTGTATTATATTGAATATAATAATATAAGAGGTACGAAAAAATGACACTATCCCTAAATACAAAATTCCTCGGTAATTTAGTTAATGACGAGGATTTAAAAAATATATCTAACGAGGTTTACGAGGCTCAAAAGCTTCTTGGCTCACGCAGTGGTGCAGGCAATGATTTTTTAGGATGGGTTGACCTGCCTGAATATTATGATAAGGAAGAATTTGAAAGAATTAAGAAGGCTGCAAAGAAAATTCAAGATACTTGTGATGTTTTTATAGTTATCGGTATTGGTGGCTCTTATTTAGGCGCAAGAGCAGCTATTGAGTTCGTTAAATCTCCTGTTTATAATAATATTTCAAACAAGAAAACTCCGGATGTATATTTCGCAGGTAATTCAATTAGCGCATCTGCTTTATCAGATTTATTAAAAATTTGCGAAGGCAAGGATATTTGTATTAATGTTGTATCAAAGTCTGGTACAACAACAGAGCCGGCTATTGCTTTTAGAGTATTTAGAAATTTGCTTGAAGAAAAATATGGCAAGGATGGAGCCAAGGAAAGAATATTCTCTACAACAGATAAAGCGAAGGGAACACTTAAAAAGTTTTCTGATGAAAACGGATATGAAACATTCGTTGTTCCTGATGATGTTGGTGGAAGATTTTCAGTTCTTACAGCAGTGGGTCTTTTACCTATCGCAGTTGCTGGTATTGATATAGATGCTATGATGAAGGGTGCACAGGATGCAAGAAAGGCTTACGCTGACTGTGACATTGATACAAACGATTGCTTAAAATATGTTGCTATCCGTAATGTACTTTATCGTAAAAATAAAAGCGTTGAAATTTTAGCTGCATATGAGCCTGCTGTACAAATGCTTTGTGAATGGTGGAAGCAATTATTTGGCGAAAGTGAGGGCAAGGACGGAAAGGGTATTTTCCCAAGCTCTGTAATTTTCTCAACAGATTTACATTCACTTGGTCAATTTATTCAAGACGGCTCTAGAATTATGTTTGAAACTGTTCTTGATATTAAAAATTCAAATGTTGAGCTTTTAATTCCTAACGATCCTGCAAATGTAGATAAGCTTAACTTCTTAGCTGGTAAAGACTTAGATTATGTAAATCATACTGCTATGCTTGGTACACTTTTTGCTCACTCTGATGGTAATGTTCCAAATATCGTACTTGAATTAAAGGATAGAAGTGAATATTCATTTGGCTATCTTGTATATTTCTTTGAGTTAGCTTGTGCAATTTCAGGATATACATTAGGTGTTAATCCATTTAATCAGCCCGGCGTTGAAAGCTATAAGAAAAATATGTTTGCTTTACTTGGTAAAGAAGGCTACGAGGAATTAGCGGGTGAGCTAAGCGCAAGAATTAATAAATAATTAGTAAAAAAGAGCAAATTTTTGCTCTTTTTTTAAAAATCATTGAGAAATTATTAATTTTTTTAGTTATTTTCACTAAAGGTATTGATTTTTTAATCAATATAGTGTATAATTTAGACAGAAAGAAAAAGTATATTGTGGAGGACAATAATATGGTTAAAATTATTATTGGTGTGAAAGGCACAGGTAAAACAAAAATTCTCATCGAGATGATTAACTCTGCACTTGAAAGCTCAAAAGGCTCAGTTGTGTGCATAGAGAAGGGTGAAAATCTCAGACTCACACTTAGTCACAAGTGCAGACTAATTAATTCTGATGAATACATGGTAAATGATGCTCAGGAGCTTTATGGCTTCATCGCAGGATTGTTAGCAAGCAACCACGATATTACAGACTTATTCATTGATGCTACATTTAGAATTTGTCAAAGGGACGTTAACGCATTTGACAATTTCTTAACTGAAGTTGACCAGCTTGCTGCAAAATTCGATGTTAATTTGGTAATGACATTATCAATGCCAACTGAGGATGCTACTGAGAATATCAAAAAGTACCTATAAAAATTTTATAGTGAGGTAAGGACCAATGTACGACTAAATATTCGCACATAACTTAACTAAATTTTAAGAGGATATTCCAATGAACATTTAATTTTATAAATTGTAAAATATTAGCTAACATTTATTTCAAATTGCTTTTTAAGGAGAGAGCAGTAAATAGATTGAAAGGTTTACGACGGAGCTATCTAAAGCATAGCTGTGTAAAAGCCCAGCAAACTAATATTTAAAGATTATTTCGGGCTTGACTTTATGTCATGGCGAGTTTGTTCTTAAGATATATGTACCGAATATACCAAATAGATATAACTGTGTATATTGTTAATTTAGCATACGAGGTAATCACTATGAAAACTTACAATTTTAATTTTCATATTCTCGAATAAATATGTGAGGTAAGTCCAATGAACCATCTTGATTTAAACTCAAAGGTTGATATTTAGAATTTATTATCGAAATTTACTTTTCACGGTTTGTTAAACCATTTATGTATTTTTAAATAGTTCGATAAGAAGAATCATAAGATTATATCAGATATTTCCGCCCAACAGATAACTCTGTTGGGCGTTGTTTTTACAATAATAGAACATTTTAGTTAAAAAAGCATATGATATAACAGAAGGCGACAAAATTGTCTTCAATTTTACAGGAGGATAACACCTATGCTGGATAACAAAAATTGTTCTAGTCCTCATCAAAAGGAAAATATCTGCATCGATACTTACAGGGTTCTTGATTCCTGTAGAGATAAGGATTGCTATGAAAATGTTAAGGTTTATTTAACTGACTTCGGCGAAGAAATCATTGAGCGTACATCTACTATAAGAGCTAAATGCGCAAAAATTATTTCTGCTTATATTGATGTTATTGATGTTCCATTTAACAGAGGATTTTATCAGCTTAACATAAAAATTTATACAAAAATCACCTTTGAAGCTTGCATTTGTCAAGGTAACATTCAAGAATTCGATGGTATAGCAGTAGTTGAAAAGAAGGTAATTCTTTTTGGTAGCGAGGGTAATGTCAGCGTTTTCAAGAGCGAGGTAAATGGAACAGGCTTCTGTGATGCTCATTCCTGCGACTCTACAAAAACGAATAATTTGCCTATAGCAGTGCTTGAAACGGTAGATCCAATTGTTTTAAATGTAAAAGTAATTGAGCCACACAAGCATAGCATTTGCTGTTGTTGCTGCGTCGATGATATTCCTGAGCATATTAAATGCAAATTTAACGGTAGATTATGCGAGCGTGACGACAAAGCTCTCGTCGTGTCACTTGGATTCTTTTCAGTAGTTAAAATCGAGCGTCCTGCTCAACTACTAATAAGTGCTACTGAATACAACATTCCTGATAAAGAATGTATTGCAGCAAGAGAAGATGATCCTTGTACACTATTTAGAGCTATGTCCTTCCCGGTAAATGAGTTCTCACCATATGTTCCTCAAGGATTTGGTTGTGGAGTATCTCATAAAAAGGATAAAGACAGTAGCTGTGGTTGTAAATAAAGAAAATGGACTGTATATGCAGTCCATTTTATAATTTTATTATATTGTCAGCGTATTTTTCGATTTCTAAAACATCGTGAGTGACAATAATAATTGTTTTCCCTTTAAGTAAATTTAATACCTTTGGAATTATTCTTGATTTCATATCATTATCAAGAGCAGAGAAAGGCTCATCCATTATAAAAATATCACCATTATAATATAAAGCTCTTGCTAAGGAAAGACGCATTTTCATACCTCCTGACAGCTCATTTGGATATGCATTTTGCTCTTTTTCGAGCTCTACAATAGACAATATTTCTTCAATAGATAAATTAGTACCATTATTAATTATTTCAAGATTTTGTTTAACTGTAATAGCACCAAAAAGTCTTGGCTCTTGAAAAACATAGCTAATTTTATTACTTTTTTTTATAATTTCACCTTTAAAATTTAAATCTAACCCTGATATTATACGAAGAAGAGTAGTTTTTCCGCATCCACTTTTACCTTCAATAATTGTTAGCTTTTTTTCAGGAATTTCAATTGAGAAATTATCAAACACAAGCTTCTTATCAAAGGATTTAGTTAGATTTTTTATTATCATAAGTGCCTCCACTTGATTTGATATATTTTTTTAGTAAATGCTTAAATAGACGCATTATTACAACCTCAAAAATTAAGCTAATAACAATAACTGTAACTGTCCATGCAAAAACATTTATATTTTCGAAGTATGTTTTAGCATTTAATAGCTCTGTACCAATTGAAATTTTCGGGGAACATAAAACCTCAGCCGCAATTCCCGCCTTCCAACCAAGTCCAATTGAGGATAGTAGAGCAGATGAAAAATAAGGCATTAAAGATGGTGCATATAGTGATGAAACTTGTTGCTTTAAAGGAATGTTATAAACCTTGCAAACTTCAATTAATTCCTTGTTTATGCTTTTTATGCCCTGATATACATTTGAAAATACAATAGGGAATACCATTAAAGATGATATAATTATGGGTGTTATTTCGTTGCCGTTTTTAATCAAAACAATAAATAGTATAATAAATGAAGCAACAGGAGTCGATTTTATAATTGTTACAAATGGAGCTATAATTTCATAAATAATTTTCGAAAATGAGCATAAAAGCCCTACTAAAGAGCCTAAAACGATAGCAATTAGTATGCCCAATCCAACTCTATATAATGATAAAAGAGTTATTATCCAAAAATTCCTTGTTATAATCAGCCCATAAAGTCTTTTAATAACAGCAATCGGAGAAGGAAAAAGAAGTGGTTTTCCTATTATCAAGGAAACCACTTCCCAAACTCCTATCCAAAATAATGCTATTAAAAATATCTTTAAAATTTTAAATAGCTTATGCTCCATAATAGAAATCGTTGTTAGGAATAGCGTTTCCTATGCTTGCTGGGGCTATTGAATACATTGCTTCTAAGAAGTTAGACATTGCATTTTTCATATCATTACCATCTAAGTAGGCGATATTGCAATTAGGAATGGCCTTTGATGCAACCTTATCATTTGCAAAAATACCAAATTCTTTAATTAAAGCTGCTGCGGATGCAGGATTGTTATTTACTGCTTCAATTGAATTCTTATATTCCTTTAGAAATTCCTTTACACTACCTGGATATTGGTTAGCGAATTCTGTTCTAACAACTACACATCCTTGAACTAATTGCTTACCATCAGATATTTTATTCCATTCGCTTGTGAAATCTAATGTTGTTTTTAAGTTTTTATTGGCGCTTGTTGCGATTGTAACCATTGGTTCAGGTAGTACTGCGTAATCAACAATGCCTGAAATTACAGCAGCACGAAGCGCATCAGGTTGAGCATATGTTGTTGAATCAATTGTAACCTTGCCTGCAAGATTATTCTTTTCTACAATATACTTTGCAATGAATGTAGGATTTTGAGCAGGGCAATATATTGTTTTACCCTCTAGGTCTGCCATAGATGTTACTTCAATATTATTTGTTACTAAATAGAGAACACCTAAAGTATTGATTGCTATAATTTGTACGCCGCCGTTTGTTTTGTTGTAAGCATTTGCAGCTGCATTTGTTGGTAGCGTAGCAATGTCAATTGAGCCATTAATTAAGCCCGCCATAACTACAGTTGGGTCAGTTTGAACAGAGAAATCATACTTGTTTGATGTTGTGCCTTGCGCATTTTCCTTCATTAGAGGAGCCATACCAAAGCCTGTTGTACCATTCAATGTAGCAACATTAATTGCTTCATCTGTCTTTTTATCATTACAAGATGAAAACGCAAGTAGTGATATAGCAACTAAAACAATTGCTAATGTGAGTGAGAGAATTTTTTTCATAGTCTTATACCTCGTTTAATATTATTTTTTTATCTTGTTTAGTGATTGTGCCACTTTTTTCAAGCTTTTCAAATGCACGGTATAGAGTGGCGCGACCTATTCCTATCATTTTTGCAATAGTTGACATATCAACCTTTAAATCAATTACATTTTCGTTTTTCGGAAGCTGTAATAGGTAAGTATACAGCTTATTTTCCGCACTTTTAGCAGTATAAGCATTAATTTTTGTATTTAAAAAGCTTATTCTTTTTGCTAAAAATTCTATATATTTAATAGAGATACTTTTTTCCTCTAATATACAGCCCTCAATAAACTCTTTGTTCATTGTAATTACAGTGCAATCTGTCACTGCTTTAACAATAGTTAAATGCTTCGGTAAGTCAAAAAGACAAGCGGCGCCATAAATATCATTAGAATTTAGCTTTCTAATTATTACTCCATCGTCACCTGACTTTATTATTGCTTTTCCTTTTACAATGATACCAATTTTACATAAGGTTTTATTATTTTGCATTATGTCACCTTGCGAATAATGCTCCTCTGAAATTCCTTTGATTGCTAGTAATTTTTCAATTTTTTTATCATCCAAGCCATTAAATAAGAAAAAATTCTCGCGTAAAAATTGCTTTATATCCATAAATACTTCCAACTTTACAAAAGTGTCTCATTTGATACACATATAATATCATTTTTATTTATAAATGTCAATATATTTTGCGTAAATATCTTGATTTTTTTTGATAAATAGTTTATTATTAATATAATAATTATTTTAAGGAGATTGTTATGGCAATTTTAGTAACAGGCGGAACAGGATTTATAGGCTCTCATACCGTTGTACAGCTTTTAAACGATGGCAGAGAGGTGGTCATTCTTGATAATCTTTGTAACTCAAAAGAATGTGTACTTGATAGAATTAAGACGATCACAGGTAAAAGCGTAAAATTTTATAAAGCAGATCTATTAAATATTGAGGAAATTGAAAAGGTATTTGAGGAAAACGAAATCGATTCCGTTATTCACTTTGCTGGTTTAAAAGCTGTTGGTGAAAGTGTTGCTAAGCCTATGTGGTATTATCACAACAATATCACCGGTACTCTTAATCTTTGCAAGGTAATGAGTGAGCATAACTGCAAGAGAATAGTATTTTCTTCATCAGCTACAGTTTATGGAAAGCCAGAATCAGTTCCGATTAATGAGGATTTTCCATTATCTACAACTAATCCATATGGTGAAACAAAGCTTATGATAGAAAGAATTCTTTCTGATATATTTGTTTCTGATAATGAGTGGAGTGTTTCGATTTTAAGATATTTTAATCCAATAGGAGCACACGAAAGTGGCTTGATTGGTGAGGACCCTAAGGGTATTCCTAACAATCTTTTACCATATGTTGCGAGAGTTGCTTTTGGTAAGTATGACCATGTAAATGTATTTGGTAATGACTATGCAACACCAGATGGAACAGGTGTTCGTGATTACATACATGTTGTTGACCTTGCAAACGCACATCTAAAGGCGCTTGACAGAGCGGCACTGGTTAAAGGCGTTGAACGCTTTAACATCGGTACTGGAAAGGGCTATTCCGTTCTTGATATTATTCACGCATTCGAAAAGGCTATCGGTCATGAAATTAAGTATGTGATTTGTGAAAGAAGACCTGGTGATATTGACGAATGCTATGCTAATCCAACAAAGGCAGCTGAAATCCTTGGTTGGAAAGCAATTTATGATATTGATAAAATGTGCTTAGACGCTGCAAACTGGCAAAAGAAAAATCCAGATGGATATGGTGAATAACATGATTACAAAAGAGCTTTTTGGCAAATTAAACGATGGCAGAGAAGTCTTTGCATACACATTAAAAAACTCCTGTGGTGCATCTATTAAGATTATGAGCTTAGGCGCTACTATTATATCTATTAATGTTCCAGATAAAAGTGGTGTTTTAGCAGATGTTATTTGCGGTTATGATGATGTAAATTCTTATCTTGCAAATAGCGGATATCAAGGTGCTATTATAGGTAGATATGGCAACAGAATTAGAAATTCCTGCTTTGTGCTTGATGGCAAAGAATATAAGTTATATAATAATGAAGGAAATAATCATCTTCATGGTGGTAAAGAAGGCTTTGACAAGAAAATTTGGAATGCTAAGTATTGGGAAATAGGCAGTACAATGTATCTTGAATTTTCCTATTTATCTTGTGATATGGAAGAGGGCTATCCTGGAAATTTAGCTGTAAAAATTTTATATTCATTTGACAATGATAATGTATTTACAATTAACTATAAAGCCACTACCGATAAAAAGACCGTTTTAAATCTTACTAACCATGCTTATTTTAATCTTGGTGGTTATGATTCTGGCAGAATTGAAAATCACAGCTTATGGATTGATGCTGATAAGGTATCAGTAGTTGATAGTGAATTGATTCCAACAGGTGAAGAAATGCTTGTTGAGAATACACCATTTGATTTTAGAGTAGAGAAGCTAATTGGAAAGGATATTGAGGCTGATGATGCACTACTTAAATTAGGTAAAGGCTACGACCATAATTTTATTCTTAATAGTGATGGCACGATTAAGCATATTGCTACACTCAAGGATACAAAGAGTGAAAGAATAATGAAGGTTTATACAAATCAGCCTTGCGTTCAGATTTATTGTGCTAACTGTATAAATGAGGAAGAGTCACCATTTAAAAACGGTGTAGCACAAAAAAAGAGATGTGCAGTTTGCCTTGAAACTCAGCACAGTCCTGATTCACCAAATCATTCTAATTTTGTATCTACTGAGCTAAATGTGGGCGATCTTTACGATTATACAACCGTATTTAAGTTTGAAAATTAAATAACTTAAAAACCGCATATATTTGCGGTTTTTTTAATATATTTATACCATAATATCTTATATTGGAGTTAATATGGTATATTTTAGCACAAGTGCAGAAAGATGTGAAAAATTAGCAAGATATATAATAGAGAATAAGTCAACTGTTAGGGAAGCTGCAAAAAAATTTGGAATTAGCAAATCAACAGTACATAAGGATGTAACTGAGAAGCTTTCTAAAATTAATAATGTGCTTTACTGTGAGGTAGCAAAAATTTTAGAAATAAATAAAAGCGAGAGACATATTAGAGGCGGAGAGGCAACCAAAAGAAAATACCAAAAAATATATTATTAATAGCTTATTCGTGAAAAATGTTTTTTTATAATTTTAATTTAACTATAATCAGGTATTGCTCTAATGATGCAAGCAAATAAAAACTACGTTCCTAATTACCTTGCGACAGTTAATTATACAAAAATCAAGTTTTATATAATTAGAAGAAGAGGCGTAAAACTATGTAGCACGAGCTTTGCTGGTTTTTTATGTTTAAATTTGAACTCTTAAAAATACTAATTACTTAAATGGTTTCGAGTCAGCTTGTTGTATTGGACTAGAATATAATGCATAATATGCTTCTCATGAAAACACGGTTTTTAAGCTTAATTTTAACAGGACATCATTTTGACATTTTATTTTAAGAATTTATTTTCTTAATAAAATTTCTTTAAATGATGTTCTGTTCATTTTTATTAATAAAAACTGTATATAGTAAAACAACCAATTTCCAAATAATATTTATTTTATATAATTAAATACATAGGAGGTTTTTATAACTCCATCTTTTTTAATTTAGTTATTTATAAAAAAATTAAAATTATAAAAATTTACTATTGACAAAATGAGGTTTATCTGTTATACTTGTAAAGTAATTTGGTTTACACAAGTTTGGAGGCGATTTTAATGTTTGAAAAAAACCTTAATATTTCTCTATTGCTTGATTTTTATGGCGACATACTTACTGAGCGTCAAAATGAAATGCTTGATATGTATTATAATGAGGACTTCTCTCTTGCTGAGATTGCAGAAAAATTTGAAATTTCACGTCAGGGAGTTCGTAGTGTTTTGAAAAAAAGTGAAACTATATTAATTGATATGGAAGAAAAGCTACATTTAGCTTCACGTTTTTCAAAAATGCTTGAAAAATCAGCTGAAATTGCAACTGAGCTTGAAAATATTAATCAAAATATAAACAATAATGATATTTCTTCTAGGATACACTCTTTAATTAATAAAATTAAAGAGATGGCAGAATATTAAAAAAGGAGGTATCTTTTATGTCTATGTTTGGAGGATTGACAGAAAAATTATCCAACGCTTTTAAAAAGTTTAGAAGCAAGGGTAAATTAACTGCTGCTGATGTAAAGGAAGGTATGCGCGAAATAAAGCTCGCTTTACTTGAGGCAGACGTAAACTTCAAGGTAGTTCGTGACTTTGTTAAAACAGTTACTGAAAGAGCCGTTGGCTCTGAGGTGCTTGAAAGCTTGCTCCCTGCTCAACAGGTTGTTAAAATCGTTAACGAGGAGCTTATAAACTTAATGGGAAAAACCCAAGCAAAATTAGAGATTTCTTCCCGTCCGCCTACAGTTGTTATGATGGTTGGCTTACAAGGTGCAGGCAAAACCACACACTCAGGTAAAATTGCAGGCTTATATAAAAAGCAAGGCAAAAATCCATTACTTGTAGCTTGTGACGTTTATCGTCCTGCTGCTATTAAACAATTACAAATTGTTGGTGAAAAGCTTTCTATTCCTGTTTATGCTGAGGAAAAATCAAAAAATCCTGTAGCTATTGCTAAAAATGCTCTTGAATATGCTAAAAAGAATGGCTTTGATATGGTATTCATTGATACCGCAGGTCGTTTACATGTTGATGAGGTTCTTATGAAGGAGCTTCAAGACATCAAAAAAGCTACTGAGCCTATCGAAATTCTTTTAGTAGTTGATGCAATGCTTGGTCAGGATGCTGTAAATGTTGCAGAATCCTTTAATAATATGTTAGATATTACCGGTGTTGTTCTTACAAAGCTTGATGGTGACACTCGTGGTGGTGCTGCTCTTTCTGTAAGATATGTTACAGGAAAGCCAATTAAATTTGTAGGTACAGGCGAAAAGCTTGATACTATTGAGCCTTTTTATCCTGACAGAATGGCTTCTCGTATTCTTGGTATGGGAGATGTGCTCTCTTTAATTGAGAAGGCTGAGGAGAATTTTGACAAGAAAAAAGCTGAGGAATTGGAAAAGAAGATGAAGGAAAACACCTTCACCTTAACTGATTATTTAGAACAGCTTGCACAGCTTAAGAAAATGGGCTCGCTTGAAAGTGTGCTTGCCATGATGCCCGGTGCAGGAAATTTAAAGGATGTGCAAATTGACGAAAATATGCTTATGCATACAGAGGCAATTATCCTTTCAATGACATCAAAGGAACGAGAAAATCCTAATATTATTGATTCTTCAAGGAAAAAGCGTATTGCTAAGGGTAGTGGTACATCTGTTGAGGAAATCAATAAGCTTTTAAAGCAATTCGAACAAATGAAAAAGCTAATGAAGCAAATGACAAACGGTAAATTTAAAGGCTTTGGCGGCTTGGGCAAAAAGATGAAAATGCCATTCTAATGGCTTTTTATAGAAACATTAAATAATTAATAATTTTTTGGAGGAAAACAAAAATGGCAGTTAAAATCAGACTTAGAAGAATGGGTGCTAAGAAGGCTCCTTTTTACCGTGTAATCGTAGCAGACGAGAGATCGCCAAGAGATGGTAAGTTTATCGACGAAATCGGTTACTACAACCCATTAACAAATCCTGCAGAGGTTAAGATTGACGCTGAAAAGGCTCAAAAATGGATTGAAAACGGTGCTCAACCCACTGAAACAGTAAAGTCTCTTCTTAAGAAAAACGGCATCGTAAAATAATCAATAAATATTTAAGAAAGGTGATTATTTACGAATAATCAAGGTGTGCAGAATGATTGATCTTAGCACAGTCCTTGCAAATATTGCTAAATCTATCGTTGACCATCCTGAGAAGGTAGTTGTTACCGAAAGTGCGGAAGGGAATGAGGTACTTATGACTCTTAGCGTTGCTGAAGAAGATATGGGAATGATCATTGGTAAAAGAGGCAAAATTGCCAAGGCTATTCGTACAGTAATGAGAACTATTTCAAAAATTGACGATAGAAGAGTTACTGTAGAAATTAAATAATTAAGGTCTTCTCTGTTTTTAAGTTAAGACAAGTTAAAACCCTGCTAAATGGCAGGGTTTTTTGTTGACTTTTTTTCTATAATATACTATAATATATGTGTAAAATTTACTAAAAGGAGATTTGTATATATGTTAAAACCAATTAAGTTAAAGCCTGAATTTAAGGAAATAATTTGGGGTGGAAACAGATTAAAAAATGAATATAATAAGGTATCCGACCTCAATAATATTGCAGAAAGCTGGGAATTAACTGTACGACCTGACGGAATGAATATCGTTGACGGTGGCGAATTCGATGGTTTTACTTTGGAAGAATACATAAATAAGAACGGTTTTACTGTTGTTACAAATAAAGAAATGGATAGATTTCCTTTACTTATTAAATTTATTGATGCTGAGGATAATTTATCAATACAGGTGCACCCCAACGACGAGTATGGTATGAAAACTGCAAATAGCCTTGGAAAAACCGAAATGTGGTATATTATTGATGCTAAGCCCGGCGCTAAGCTTGTTTATGGCTTAAAGGAAGGCTGTACAGTAGATATGCTAAAGGAAGCTATTGATAATAATACTGTTGAGGAAACGCTTAATTATGTGCCTGTAAAAAAAGGTGATGTATTCTTTATTCCGTCAGGACTTGTTCACGCAATCGGTGCCGGTATTTTGCTTGCTGAGATTCAACAAAATTCAAATATTACATATAGAGTCTATGATTATAACAGAAAAGGCAAGGACGGAAAGCCAAGAGAATTACATATAAGTAATGCTCTTGATGTTATTATTAATAGAACTGAACAAGAAATAGATAAAATAAGATTTTCTACAAATGTAAAAAATAATACTACTCTTGCATCCTGTGAGTATTTTACAGTAGACAAATATGCACTTGATGGCGAAATTAAATTAAAAACAGACGAAAAGAGCTTTAACTCTGTTCTTTGCCTTGATGGTGATGGCACACTTGAATTTAATGGCGAAAGCTTCCCTATTACTAAAGGTGATAGCTACTTTGTCCCTGCAAATTTAGGCGATTATTCAATAAGTGGTAAGCTTGAAATTGTAGTTTCAAAAATTTAACGAAAAACTTCCAAGAATGTATTTCTTGGAAGCTTTTCGTTATAAATTATAAATGTGCAAGTAGTCTTAATGATTTTAGTATACATGTTGAAAAATATGCTGATATAAGTTGATTATTTGTTTTTTACAGTCATGAAATAATCTATAGCCGAAAGAATTATTCCAAGCAAACCGCATATTCCTCCAAGTGTTTTTAATATAAAGCAAATGACTGTGATGGTATTAACAGAATTATATATATCATTTGGACGAGTTAAATCTTGAGGAAAAACAAATCCCACAATTAACAATGTAACACCAACAGTAAATAAAATTAAAGAAATTATATATATAATTCTTTTTGTTAATGAAATTTCTTGCTTTGAGTTTGCATTTAGTGTTAGCGTTTTTGTTTCTTCGTCAGACAATAAGTAATTAATATCTACTTGCATTAATTCTGCTAGTTTTTCCATATTATTTGCAGTAGGATATACAACGCCATTTTCCCATTTTGAAATCAAGGTTCTTGATACATAGAGTTTATTTGCAAGCTCTTCTTGTGATATACAATTCTCTGTTCTATACATTTTTAATTTGTCCTTAAAAAGCATTTTATCACCTCCACTACACTAATTATAATGCTAATTCAGTCTTTTGTAAAGTGAAACCATAATTCACAATGTGAATTATAGCTTCACATAAAAAATCCTAGACTCTGTGTCTAGGATTTTAATTTATTAGTCGCAGTTTTCCCAGTTATGATATACCTCGGTAACATCGTCGTTATCCTCAAGGTGCTCAATAAGTAGGTTCATATACTTAATTTCATCCTCGGATGTTAAAGTTACATAAGTAGATGGGATTTTATCCTCTTCAGCAGAAACGTATTTAAAGCCTGCTTGCTCTAAAGCATCTGCAACGGATACTAAGTCGCTTGTTTCTGTATAAACAATGTATGCTTCCTCGTCGGCAACAAAGTCAGCAGCACCTGCTTCTAATGCAGCTTCCATAAGTGCATCCTCGTCGTAACCTTCTTCTTTAGAAATCATAATTACGCCTTTATCCTCAAAAAGATAGCCTACACAGCCTGTTGTGCCGAGATTTCCCTTATATTTGCTGAAATAAGAACGAATTTCAGGTGTTGTGCGGTTAGTATTATCAGTTGCAGCCTCAACGATTA
Source organism: Clostridia bacterium (assembly GCA_017625915.1). Classification (GTDB taxonomy): domain Bacteria; phylum Bacillota; class Clostridia; order Oscillospirales; family CAG-272; genus RGIG2000. The sequence continues at coordinate 1,455 of JAGAJV010000170.1, read as the reverse complement.
CTGCTACTCCACCAGGACCGTAGCCCTCATAGCGCATTTCCTCAAGATTTGCAGAATCGGATGAGCTTGCTTTTTTAATAGTTCTTTCAATATTATCATTAGGAACATTGTTTGCCTTTGCTTTTGCGATTAATGAAGCAAGCTTAGCATTTACTGTTGGATCCGGGCCACCTGCTTTAACTGCAATAGCCATTTCCTTTCCTATTTTGGTAAAGATTTTCGCCTTTTGAGCATCTGTCTTTTCCTTTTTATGCATTATATTTTTCCATTTACTATGTCCTGACATAAATAACCTCTTTTTTTATATTTTTTCTGTCTTTTTCATACAAATTAAGCCAAAGGCTGAGCCTAAAACAGTTTTTACTGCATTTGTAAGGCGAATTCTTGTATTTCTTACCTTTTCGTCCTCTGCACTTACTATTTGGCAATTGTGATAGAATTTATTAAATGATGCACAAACATCAATTATATATCTCGTAATAACTGATGGCTCGTATTCTTTAATAGCATCCTTTACTGCTTCATTAAACTTGGATAATACCTTAAGTAATTCTGCTTCCTCATTCGAAGTAATTACAGGTGTCGTACTAACATTTAAGCCGTTTGCTTTTTCAAGAATACCACAGCATCTCGCATAGGTGTATTGAGCATATGGTCCTGTGTTACCATCAAAGCTTAATGCGTCTTCCATTATAAAGTTGATATCCTTAATTCTATTATTATATAAATAGTAGAAAACAACTGAGCCAACGCCAACTGCCTCGGATACCTCCTCCTTATTTGGTAGGTTAGGATTCTTCTCTTCTATAATTTCACTTACCTTTTCAATAGCAGTAGCAAATAAATCCTTTAGAAGAATTACATTACCTGTTCTTGTGGCAAGCTTTTCACCATTGATACTTACTGTGCCGTATGGTACATGAACTAATTTGTCGTACCAATCATAGCCCATAAGCTCAACAACCTTAAACCATTGAGCAAAGTGTAGGCTTTGACCCGCTGATGTTACATAAATGCATTTATCAAAATTATATGCTTCCTTGCGGTAAACCGCAGCAGCAATATCTCTTGTAGGATATAATGTTGAGCCATCTCTTTTTAAAATTAAGCAAGGTGGCATATTATATTCTGATAAATCAACAATTGAAGCGCCATCGTCAAGCTTCATAAGCCCACTATTTCTAAGCTTTTCAATCTGTGCAGGCATTTTATCGGTATAAAAGCTTTCGCCCTTATAGCTGTCAAATTCAATGCCTAATTGCTTATATGTCTTTTGATATTCCTTTAAGCTAATATCAACAAACCATTTCCAAAGCTTGATATTTCTTTCATCGTGAGATTCAAGCTTAGTAAATTCATTTCTTGCAAGCTGATTCAATTCTTCGTCCTTTTCAGCCTCTTGATGGAATTTTACATATAATGCAACAAGCTCATCAACTCCACCGTTTTCAACCT
>JAGAJV010000169.1 GCA_017625915.1 Clostridia bacterium | reverse complement strand
ATAACTGGTATTCCACAAGCAAATGATTCACAAATCTTACTTGAAAAGCCATAATTTGTTAGATTGTTTGATTGTCTAACAATAATGCTAAAATCACTATTTTTTATTATTGCAAGACACTCACTTCGTGGGAGCCTTCCGTAAAAATGTATGTAATCAGTTAGATGCTTTCCAATATCACCACTTCTTAAAATAAAATCATCTTTTGTAATTCCTATGATGTTCATTTCAATGGTGTTATTACATTCATATAGGGCTTTCACAACCCAATCAAGCTTTTCTTTTTGGAATCTTAAGCCGGGCTCTCCCGCAAAGGTTATTTTTATAGAGTCATGCAGTGGTGTATCAGACGCAGTCTCTTTTGAAGAATCAGTGCAGGTGCATGGAATGATTATGCCGTTTCTTTTATCATTTTTAAAGCGGTTGTAAAATTTACTGCTGATAAATATTTTATTATTTAAAAAGGGATAAAGAAAGTTGGCTCTAAAAAACATATCTATGGTTTTAAATATATTTTTACCCAATGTGTAGTCGCGTGTGGGTGTAAACCAGTCCATTAAATCAGCAACAAAAGCGATTTTATTTTTACGACAGAATTTATTTAACATATGCATGGTATTGAATTGATAGTCTTGCATAATAAAGCATTTAATTCTTTCTATGCCTATGTCTTCAAAAATTTTTAAAAAGGTTTTCTTTATGGCAAAGGAGTCAAATAGTTTTTCCGACAATGAAGATGCATATTTTATGCTATAACACTCCACATCATTAAAAACTTCTTTTTTATATTCATGCCAAGAAAGGTTTTTGTTTATGCCTATTAAAACAGGAGTATATCCTGAAGCTTTAATCATATGAGCAAAAGCTTGTTGACGGCATGCAACGGCGTTGCTTTCGGGCAGAAAACCCATTCCGAAATATACGATTACATCTCTTTTCAAAATATTCACCTCAAGAATACACAGCCTAAGGAAAAACTCTGTATTGAAATTGTTTTTTTGTTTGTAAATATAATATACTATCGTAAGATATTATAACATAGCATATATTTTTTGTCAAGCAAACAATACTAGGCAATTAATGAATACCTGACCTTGCTTTAATGATAGCGTTTGATATATAAATTTCATATTTGAATCACATTATTTGCCTAACAAATTGTAATAATAAATAGGAATAGCGCTCCAGCCGTGGCAAAGGCTACCTGCGTTATCAAAGGCGCTCTCTCCCTCGTCTGTTTCCCATACAGTGCCTGTGCGCTCAGCCATTTTTAAATAAGTGTCACGAATTTCACCTAAAACAGCGTCCTTGTAATCATCGCTTACAGAAAGAAGCGCATCATATTTAAAGCATTTAAAGCTTAAAGAGCAGGAAATAAGCTCTCCTCCTGCAAGCTTGCTTGAAATAAATTTTGCCTCGTTCTGTGTGCATAAATCCGCTAAAATAGCCAAGGAATTTACAAGCTCTGTGTAGCTATTTTTCTCTTTTACATAGAATAAGCATTTTTCCTTGTCAAAAAACTTGTCTTTAGTTGCGTTCTTTAAAATTTCAAGCTCATTTTCATACTCAAATGCTTTATTTACAATATTGCATATTTTCTTATAATTGTTTAAAGCAATAATAAGTAAGCAATTAAGTAAACAATCATATTCCTTGCCTGTATTTTGATACAAAGCCCCCTCACTGTAGGGCGACCAATCGTAGAAATTCCAGTGGCTTGCGCCCTCAAGGGTTGGCACAAGTCCGTTTTCAATTCTACCTATAAATGTTGATAAAATTTCCTTGATTTTATTTTCAACCTCGTAGTATAAGCTTAAATCCTTAGAGTGAGTTAAATATTCCTTTATTGAGGTTATATAATGTAGAGAAAATGACGGAATAGTTAAATCAATGCCACAGGGATAGCAAATAGATAAAAGTCCGTCACCTCGTCTGTCCTTGCTCATTAGCAGTAAATTTGAACGGACATACTCATAATTGCCACCCTCAAATGCATAATAGCCACATAGCATCTGATTTCTGGAGTCAAATGCATATAAGCATTGCTCTCGCCAAGGGCAATCAACATAATGCTCCATCATACAAAGCTCCAATGTATTTACACAAGCCTCGTAAATTTTTTTGTCAATCTCGTTTAAATCAGGTGCTTTTGCACGGACAGTAGGATAATACTGTGGAATTAAGCCACATTTATTTAAAACAATAGGGAAAGTGGCTGTAATTTCCAAATATCTGCACGCAAAACGGAGCATATAGTGGGTAAAATCATTTTTGCCATCCTTGGAAAAATAGTCAATACTGAAATTTCTGCCCCCGATTATTTTACGCACCCTACCGTTTGTTAAGCTCTCACCGTAAGCAATATTAATATCAGCCTTACCCTCGATTTTAAAAGAGAGAAGTCCTGTTATTTCCCTGCCTAAATCAATTACAAAATGAGTGCTATTTTCATTTGTAATTACTTTACCGTAAACAGTGTCACCAAGCTCCAATCTTTTTATTGGTCGCTTGTAAAAAACGCAGTTTTTAGACACAGGGAACGACTTTTCAAGGTCAGCACCCATGCCAAGCTGCCACAAATCCTCATTTTTTGCATCATATGTGTAGCTAAAGCCAAGCTGACCTGTAATTTCCTTCTTAATACCGCTTATATATGCTTTGCTTTTTCTTGAAAGAATATTTTCATTACTTGCAAGCAAAACAGTATCATTTTCAATAATTTCAAAAATAACGCCTGCTTGATATTTCTTATATCTTGAGGAGTCCTTTCCGTAGTGATGCACCAAAACAGAAAAATGATTTTCACCGTTTACAATATGGTTACTTAAATCAATCTCGTCATAAATTTTGTAATGCTCAAAATCCCCATATTGATTTGATGCCACATATTTTCCATTAATATATAGTGTGTAATCACCGTCGCAGGATAAACGACAAATAGGCGAGCTATTTGCTTTAAAGGAAGCATAAAACTCGCCATATGTGTCTATATTTGTGTCGTTTATCCAAATAAATTTTGAATTTTCAAATACACTCATATCAGTTTAAAAAGTCGATAGTTGCATAAAATTCTGTTGTATCGCCGTTTAATGTATAGTCAAGCAAGTAGCAAATCTTGTTATAATTGCCATTTTCGTCCGGAAGCTGATCAACATATGGTTGCTCAACAACATTTAAAGTAACATCGCTTGCTACAGATAGTCTTACATCCTCCATAATAGCAGTTGTGCCGTCAATTACAGGCTTGATTGTAGTAACAAATCTTTCAGTAATTACTGTCTTATCGCTGAATGTAAATTTGTCGTACATTTCAATCTTGTCGTCCATTGGCTTAAAGCTTCTTTCAGCCTTTTGTAGCTTTGGATGTACAATCTTGCTATAGCCAAGGGTAAAGTCCATATATACCCAGCCTGTTTCCTCATTGTAAACTGCTCTTGCCTTGTTTGGGTCATCGCCGCCTTGACCCTTGCCGTCAAAGTAAGGTAAGCTATGTGAGAATGAGGACGGTTGGAAATATTCGTTTCTTCTGTTGCTTTGATAGCCTGGCCAGTTACCCGGACCTATATATCCAAAGTCGCAGAAGATTTGCTTGTTGTTTCTTGCAAGAATAAACGAACCAACATCCTGATGGTTGTGGCTTTCCCATTGGTTACCACCCTTAAATGCAAGACCGTAATTGTCTGTTCTCTTTGTAAAGTAGTTGGAAACAGGTGCATAGTAGGTTGCATTTTCAAGCTTATCTGTTGTATATTCCGGATTATAGTAAACGGTTGAACGAACAGAGAATGCCCAGTGACAGTATGCAATAATTGTAGCCTGCTCAAGCGGAAGCCTTTCAATAGCATCACCGTAAACTGTTTTAAGCATATGAGGTAAGCCTACCCAATAGCCTTCTCTTGCGTTTACATCGCTGAACATCGCAAGAACATTTGGTTGTAAATGCATTTTTTGGATAAATTGTGAAATTGATTTTACCTTTGGATCTGCAAGCCAATCATGCTCGCCATTTGAAAATTCACGAAGAAGCATAGCGTATATAGCAAAGAAGCCAAAGCCAAAGCCCCAATATGCAGTACCCTCTACGCACATTCCGTCATCATCATAGCTATCAAGATAGCATTCCATTGATTTTTGTAGTCTTGGAAGCTGTCTTTTAAATTCCTCGGGGTCCTCATACATAAGCACTCCGCCAACAGCGCCGGTGCAAACCGCAGTCCAGTTATTTCCGTGACTTTCCCAGAAGAATTTGCGTGTTAGGTATGGCTCAATTGTATGTCGTCTGATTTCATATGAAATTCTGTCATTAAGAAGCTTAGGAAATCTGTCCTTAAATAAGCTTTTAATTTCAGCCATTGAAAATGCAAGGGATGCTGCAAAAATATCAATAAGACCCGGGTCAAAATCCTGTGGTGTTCTGTTATAATAGTCATTGTAATGTCCTAAGGGCGCCCATGTATATTCGTTACAAATTTCCCAAATAACCTCAACGAGACTTCTGTAATACTTTTCATTTTCAGGATAAATAAGCGCTAAGATAGCAACGCATTGTAATTGACGATATGTATCTCCTCGTCTGCCCTTAGCATTTGGAAACTCTAGAACCTCCCAAGCGGAAGCACAGGATGGCTCTATTGCAAAATATTTGTCATATGATTCTGTAAGCTCCTTTCTGTGACGGGCAAAAGCCTCATCGTTTCTAACTCGCTCCCAAGTGGCTTTATCTCTTGCAATATCAAACATAATAATCTCCTTTAGCTTGTTAAAATATGCTAAAATTATATTATCACAATATTTTAAAAAATTCAATGCTTAAATTGATTTTTTTGTACACTTATGCTATACTATTTTAGGTGACTTCGTCACTTGATATATTACTGAGTAATTCGATATATTGCTAGGCAATTCGATATATTTTGCTTTGTAAAATGAGAAAGAGGAAAATATGGAAAAGAAATTAATAAATCTATATCCTGCCGACCATTGGCAAATCTCAACACCGCTTGGTAACGGCACATTAGGCGCTAGCGTTTATGGCGCTGTATATGATGAAAGAATTTTAATAAATCACGAGGCTCTTTATAATTGGATCTGTAAAAGCGCCTATCCCGATGTATCACACGCCTTAAAGGAGGTGCGTGACCTTATGGACCAAAAAAGATATAAGGAAGCCGACACCTACTATACAGATTTAATCAAGGCAACAGGCTTTAAATCAAATAAGGGTAAGTTTTTCCCTGCCTTTGACCTACATTTGCTTTTTGAAACTGAGGGCGCGCCTTGCGATTATAAAAGAGAGCTTGATATGGAAAAGGGCGTTTGCACTGTTTCCTATACTGAAAACGGAGTGAAATGCACTCGAACTGTGTTTTCATCCTACACCGACGGCTATGTGGTGGTAAATCTCAAAAAAGAAGCACCATTTAGTGTTAAAGCAACCCTTGAGCGCCACGATATGAGCGACTATGTTGATAATTGGTATGCAGACGAATTTAAATCCGTAGCAGTGGATAGCTACATATATTCAGAGAGCAAAACCGCAGGGGGACTTCATTTTTCCGGTATTGTTAAGGTGCTCGATACTGACGGAGAAATTGTATCCGGAAAGGCAGATAAGGCGCTAAAGCTAGATATGACAGGAAGCGTTACCTTGCAAAACTATATGGAAGTAAAAAACGCAACGGAAATTACGCTGATTTTAACAGTTAACGAAAAGGTGACACCGTTTGAAAAAATGCGTGACGAAATTGACAACTGCACGCTTTCCTATAGCCAGCTATATAAAAACCATACGGATGCATTTTCCAAGGTATTTAACGCAACAAAGCTAACAATCGCAAAAGGCGAAAACCTTTCAACCGAAGAACTGCTTTTAAAGGGATATAGCGGAAATATCGACACAAGACTTACCCAAAAAATGGCAGACTTCGGTAGATACCTATTAATTTCTGCATCCTCAAATTGCAAATACCCTGCCAACCTACAAGGACTTTGGAATGGCGCATACTCCCCAGCTTGGGCTTGCACCTTCTTCAATAATGAAAATATCCAAATGGCATATTGGCAAGCATACGCAGGCGGTCTTTCCCATACAGTATTACCGCTGTTTGACCTATACGAAAAATTCCTTGACGACTACCGTCTGAACGCAAAAAATCTATTTGGCTGCCGAGGTCTATTGTTGCCTCTCTTTATGGATAACTCAAACGGCTTTAAGGAAAATCTACAGCCTCACGTTATCTATTGGACAGGAAGCTCTGCTTGGATTTGCCAAATCTATTACGATTACTATTTATACACACAGGACGAGGAATTTTTATTAAACCGTGCATATCCGTTTATGAAGGAGTGCGCGCTATTCTATGAGGATTTCTTAGTTTATGACGAAAACGGCAAGCTAAAATCTTATCCGTCACAATCCCCCGAAAATAGAGCAGACGGCGATTTTGAGGGAGCCAAGGAGCTATCCGTTTGTATTAATGCTACAATGGATTTTGCTTTAGTTAAGGAGCTTCTTTCTAACCTTGTTTCAATTGCCACAAAGCACGGTTTAGATAAGGAAAAGTGTCAGGTGTGGCTAAAAATGCTATCCTGCATCCCTGAATACGAAATAAACGAGGACGGGGCAATTAAGGAATATATGCACCCCGACTTTAAGGATAATTATCACCATAGACACCAGTCACATATATACCCACTATTCCCGGGACTTGAAATTAATGAGGATAATAACAAGGAGCTTTTTGAAGCAACAAGAGTAGCGGTTGAAAAGCGTCTTTGCATTGGATTAAAATCACAAACAGGCTGGTCACTTTCCCATATGTCAAATATCTATGCAAGACTAAACGACGGAGAAAGAGCCAAGGAGTGTCTTGATTTATTACTTCGCTTCTGCACAGGACAAAACCTATATACCCACCATAACGACTGGCGCAATATGGGCGTAACTCTAAAATTCCTACACGCAGGACACCCACCCTTCCAAATTGACGCAAACCTAGGCTTTACCAGCGCTATCTACGAAATGCTTCTTTATTCCGACCTTGATAAAATCAAATTTCTCCCTGCATTACCAAGCGAATTTAAAGAGGGCAAGATTGAAAATATCCACGCACGTGGGGGCTATGTCGTATCTATCGAATGGAGCGAAAATGAGGTAAAAGCCGAAATTACAGCCACATCTGACGGCAAAATCAATGTAGGTATAAAGGGCTACACGCTTATTAGCGACACCTACGAAAGCAGTAAATACGGCTCTGACTATCGCTTGCTAACAATCAAAAAAGGCGACACAGTGTCTTTAATTTACACAAAGTAACAAAAAACCGTCTGCATTTCGCAGGCGGTTTTAAAATTAAAATTCAATTGTAAGTCCATCGTAGGCAGTAATTATACCGTGCTTTTTCATTTCAGCCTCTAGTGTTTTATGGTCTGTATGCAATGTATATGCCATATGGCTT
>JAGAJV010000168.1 GCA_017625915.1 Clostridia bacterium | reverse complement strand
CTGCCTGTGGCGCTGTCATTTTGTCCTTGCCAACTACAAGAGTGCCTATTTTGTCGCAAACAATAATATTTTCTGCTCCTAAGCTCAAAAGGAAGCGAGCAATAGCTATACCTGCGCTTCCTGCGCCGTTGATAACTATTTTTGAAGTGGAAAGCTCCTTGTTTACTACCTTTAGCGCATTGATGAGGGCAGCGCCCAAAACAATGGCTGTTCCGTGCTGGTCATCGTGGAAAACGGGAATGTCGCAAATTTCCTTCAGCCTTGCCTCTATCTCAAAGCAACGCGGAGCGGATATGTCCTCAAGGTTTATACCGCCAAAGCTTCCCGAAATGAGGTAGATAGTGCGAACAAGCTCATCCACATCCTTGCTTTTTATACAGATTGGAATTGCGTCAACATCGCCAAAGGATTTGAACAAAAGTGCTTTTCCTTCCATAACGGGCATGCCTGCGACAGGACCGATGTCTCCGAGTCCCAAAACCGCAGTTCCGTCTGTAATTACCGCAACGGTATTCCACCTGCGGGTCAGCTCAAAGGATTTGCTCTCGTCATCCTGAATTGCAAGACAGGGAGAAGCAACTCCGGGGGTATATGCAAGGGAAAGGTCGTCCTTATCGTTAATTTTAACCCTTGCCTTTATCTCTATTTTTCCATTCCATTCATAATGCTTTTTAAGAGATTCCTCTTTGTAATTCATCGTTATACCTCCCATGGGAATACATACTGTGTAAGTCCCAGCTCATTTCTGACATCTATCATTTCCTTTTGAACGGATTCGTTTATAGGAACACCGGAGTCCTTGCGTGAGAGCCAAATCTCGTATTCCTTTTCACCGGCGGTATAAATTCTTTCAGCCCCGGGAGCCTTTTTAGATGCTCTTATGGCGCGCAGAATATCTCCTGCCTTCTTGCGACAAATGTCCTCACCCATAAAATGCTCGGTATCAATTGCAATGAAAAAGTGACCTAAGTGATACGGACGGGCATTTCCATTCTCATCCTTTCCGTCAAGGTCCTTTCCGTACATACCGTCCTGTAATACGGCGGAAAGCATTTCAACAACAAGGGCAAAGCCATAGCCCTTATATCCGCCAAGAGCCTCGCCGATGCCACCGAGAGTAGTAAGAGCGGCAGTGCCGTTTCTTATTTTCTTCAATGCAACACCCGCATCTCCCTCAACTGCATTTCCGTCAGAGTCAATAATTGTTCCGGGGTGTACAGCCTCGCCGATTCTTTCGTAGTATTCAACCTTACCGTTTTGTGTTATTGATGTGGCGCAGTCAAAAATAAAATCGAATGCTTCGTCTGTCGGAATGCCGACGGTATAAGGATTTGTGCCAAACATTCCCTCAACGCCAAAGGTAGGAGCAACAGAGGGACGGGCATTTGTTCCGGTCATACCGATACAGCCTGCCTTAGTTGCCATAGTTGCATAATAGCCCGCTATACCGTAATGGCAGGAATTACGAACGGCAACCATTCCCATACCGTATTCCTTAGCCTTTTTTATAGCCATCTGCATCGCCTTATAG